>NZ_JAXOJX010000097.1:0-23593 GCF_034427735.1 Azohydromonas lata | reverse complement strand
CGCATGGAGCAGGCGCCCGCGCTGCGCGTGGCCCGGCTCGACGTGGAGCGGCTGGGCGCGCTGGCGCGGGTGGAGCGCACGCGGCGCGTGCCGGACGTGACCGTGGGCGTGGGGGCCAAGCACAGCGAGGAGCTGGGCCGCACCCAGGCGCTGCTGACGCTGTCCGTGCCGCTGCCGCTGGGCGACGCCTGGCGCGGCGCGGAGCTGGAGGCGCTGCGCCGCCAGGACCAGGCCCGCTTCGAAGCCGAGACCGCCACGCTGCGCCTGCGCGCGGAAGTGGCACGGGCCCACGAGCGGCTGCAGGCCGCCGTCACCGAGGCGCGCACGCTGCACGGCGAGGTGCTGCCCGGCGCGCAAAGCGTGTTCGAGGCCACCACCAAGGGCTACGAGCTGGGCAAGTTCGGCTTCCTGGACGTGCTCGACGCCCAACGCACGCTGCTGCTGTCGCGCACGCAGTACCTGCGCGCCATCGCACAGGCCCATCTTGCCGCCGCCGACATCGACCGCGCCTTGGGCGACGACCCGTCCACCGACCCACACACCGACCCGGCCGCGGCCGGGCGCTGAGAGGCATTCCTTCATGAAGACCCCCAAGACCCCCGCCGGCCGCAAGCAGTGGGCCGCGGTCGCGGCACTGGTTGCCGCCGGCCTGCTGGGCAGCGCCGCCATCCTGCACACGCCCGCGGCCACGCCGGCCGCCGGGCACGGCGACGAGCATGGCGTCGGCCATACGGACCACGACGAACACAACGACCACGGCGAACACGAGGCCGGCAAGCCGGACGCCGCGGGCCAGGGCCACGAGGACGAGCACAAGGACGAGCACGAAGACGGGCACGGCCACGGCAACCAGGCGCAGGAGAAGCCCGCGGGCCAGGCCGGCTCGGCGGGCGGCGCGGCTGCGGCCGCGGCGGGCCAGGCGGCGGGCCGCCTGGCGATGACGGCCGAGCAGGTGCAGGCCGCGGGCATCGCCGTGGAGAAGGCGGCCGCCGCCCCCATACGCACCACGCTGCAACTGCCCGGGCAGATCCGCTTCAACGAGGACCGCACGGCCCACGTCGTCCCGCGCGTGGCCGGCGTGGTGGACAGCGTGTCCGCCGACCTGGGCCAGGCCGTGCGCCGCGGCCAGGTGCTGGCCGTTATCAGCAGCGCGGCGGTGTCGGAGCTGCGCAGCGAGCTGCAGGCCGCGCAACGGCGCCAGGCCCTGGCGCGCACGACCTTCGAACGCGAGCAGCGGCTGTGGCAGGAAAAGATCTCGCCGCAGCAGGACGTGCTGCAGGCCGAGCAGGCGTTGCGCGAGGCCGAGATCGCGCTGGCCAATGCCCACCAGAAGCTGCAGGCCCTGGGGGCCGGCACGGGCGGCGGAGGTGGTGGCGCGCTCAACCGCTTCGAGCTGCGCGCGCCGTTCGACGGCACCATCGTCGAGAAGCACCTGGCGCTGGGCGAGGCCGTGAAGGAGGACGCCAGCGTCTTCACGCTGTCGGACCTGCGCAGCGTCTGGGCCGAGGTGGACGTTGCGGCGCAGGACCTCAGGCACGTGCGCGTGGGCGCCCGCGTCACGGTGCGCTCCAGCGCCTTCGACGAGGCCGCCACCGGCACGGTGGCCTACGTGGGCTCGCTGCTGGGCGAGCTCACGCGCACGGCCAAAGCGCGCGTCTCGCTCGCCAACCCGCAGGGCGCGTGGCGCCCGGGGCTGTTCGTGACGGTGGAGGTGGTCACGGGCGAGGCGGGGGCGCCGGTGACGGTGGCCGCCGCCGCCGTGCAGCAGCTCGGCGACAAGCCCGTGGTGTTCGAGCAGGTGGCCGGCGGCTTCGTGCCGCGCCCCGTGGAGCTGGGCCGCAGCGACGGGCAGCGCGTGGAGGTGCTGCGCGGGCTGCCCGCCGGCGCGCCCTACGCGGCGGCGGGCAGCTTCGTCCTGAAATCCGAGGCCGGCAAGGGCTCGGCCACCCACACGCACTGAAGCAGGAGGACGACCCATGTTCGAACGCATCCTGCGCTTTGCCGTCGAGCAGCGCTGGTTCGTGATGCTGGCGGTGGCGCTGATGGCCGCCCTGGGCGCCTGGAACTACCAGCGGCTGCCCATAGACGCCGTGCCCGATATCACCAATGTCCAGGTGCAGATCAACACCGCGGCGCCGGGCTACTCGCCGCTGGAGACCGAGCAGCGCGTGAGCTGGCCCATGGAGGCCGTGATGGCGGGCCTGCCGGGGCTGCAGCAAACGCGCTCGCTGTCGCGCTACGGGCTGTCGCAGGTGACCGTCATCTTCAAGGACGGCACCGACATCTACTTCGCGCGCCAGCTCGTCAACGAGCGGCTGGCCGCCGCGCGCGCGCAGCTGCCCGCCGGCGTGAGCCCGGCCATAGGCCCCATCTCCACGGGGCTGGGCGAAATCTTCCTGTGGACCGTGGAGGCCCGCGAGGACGCGCGCAAGGCCGACGGCACGCCCTACAGCGCCACGGACCTGCGCGAGATCCAGGACTGGATCATCAAGCCGCAACTGCGCACCGTGCCCGGCGTCACCGAGATCAACACCATAGGCGGCCATGCCAAGGAGTACCACGTGGCGCCCAACCCCGAGCGGCTCTCGGCGCACGGCCTGACGCTGGCCGACGTGGTGGCGGCGCTGGAGCGCAACAACGCCAACGTGGGCGCCGGCTACATCGAGCGCCGCGGCGAGCAGTACCTCATACGCGCGCCCGGCCAGGTGGGCTCCATGCAGGACATCGGCAACGTCATCCTCACGAGCGTGGGCGGCACGCCGGTGCGCATACGCGACGTGGCCGAGGTCCAGGTGGGCCGCGAGCTGCGCACCGGCGCGGCCACCGACAACGGCCGCGAGGTGGTGCTGGGCACGGTGTTCATGCTCATCGGCGAGAACAGCCGCACCGTGGCGCAGGCCGTGGCGCAGCGCATGGAGCAGATCAACCGCACGCTGCCCGCGGGCGTGCAGGCCATCACCGTCTACGACCGCACCACGCTGGTGGACAAGGCCATCGCCACGGTGAAGAAGAACCTGCTCGAAGGCGCGGTGCTGGTCATCGCGGTGCTGTTCGCCTTCCTGGGCAACCTGCGCGCGGCCGTCATCACGGCGCTCGTCATCCCGCTGTCCATGCTCTTCACCTTCACCGGCATGGTGAGCCAGCGCATCAGCGCCAACCTCATGAGCCTGGGGGCGCTGGACTTCGGGATCATCGTGGACGGGGCGGTGGTGATCGTGGAGAACTGCGTGCGGCGCCTGGCGCACGCGCAGGCCCACCACGGACGCGCCCTCACCCTGCGCGAGCGGCTGCACGAGGTCTTTGCCGCGGCGCAGGAGGCGCGGCGGCCGCTGCTGTACGGGCAGCTGATCATCATGATCGTGTACCTGCCCATCTTCGCCCTGTCCGGCGTGGAGGGGCGCATGTTCCACCCCATGGCCTTCACGGTCGTGATCGCGCTGTTGGGCGCGATGCTGCTGTCGGTCACCTTCGTACCGGCGGCGGTGGCCCTGTTCATAGGCCGCCGCGTGGCCGAGAAGGAGAACGTGCTGATGGCCTCGGCCCGGCGCGCCTACGCGCCGCTGCTGGAGCGCGCCATGGCCGCGCGGCCGGTGGTGGTGACGTTCGCGGTGGTGGCGGTGGTGCTCTCGGGGCTGCTGTCCACGCGGCTGGGCAGCGAGTTCGTGCCCAGCCTCAACGAGGGCGACTTCGCGCTGCAGGCGCTGCGCATTCCGGGCACCAGCCTCACGCAGTCGGTGGCCATGCAGCAGCAGCTCGAACGCACGCTCAAGGAGAGCTTTCCCGAGATCGAGCGCGTGTTCGCGCGCACCGGCACGGCCGAGATCGCGGCGGACCCCATGCCGCCCAACATCTCCGACGCCTACGTGATGCTCAAGCCGGAGGACCAGTGGCCCGCGCCGCGGCGCACGCGCGAGCAGCTCATCGCCGCCGTGCAGGAGGCGGTGGAAAAGCTGCCCGGGCAGAACTACGAGCTCTCGCAGCCCATCCAGTTGCGCTTCAACGAGCTCATCTCCGGCGTGCGCGCCGACGTGGCGGTGAAGGTGTTCGGCGACGACATGGCGCAGCTCGAAGCGGCGGCCGAGCGCATTGCCGGCGTGCTGCGGCGCCTGCCCGGCGCCGCGGAGGTCAACATCGAGCAGACCACGGGGCTGCCCATGCTCACCGTGGCCATAGACCGCGACAAGGCTGCGCGCTACGGCCTGAACATCGCCGACGTGCAGGACACCGTGGCCACCGCCACCGGCGGGCGCGAGGCCGGCACGCTGTTCGAGGGCGACCGGCGCTTTGGCATCCTGGTGCGGCTGCCGGAGGCGCTGCGCGCGGACCTGGACGCCATAGGCCGGCTGCCCATCGCGCTGCCCCGCACCGCGCAGGCCGAGCGGCCGAGCTTCATCCCGCTGTCCGAGGTGGCCTCGCTGCAGATGGCGCCCGGCCTGAGCCAAGTCAGCCGCGAGGACGGCAAGCGCCGCGTGGTGGTCAGCGCCAACGTGCGCGGGCGCGACCTGGGCTCCTTCGTGGCCGAGGCCCGGCAGGCGGTGGAGCAGCAGGTGCAGCTGCCCCCCGGCTACTGGACGACCTTGGGCGGGCAGTTCGAGAACCTGCAGTCCGCGGCCAGCCGGCTGCGCATCGTCGTGCCGCTGGCGCTGGCGCTGGTGTTCACGCTGCTGTTCGCGATGTTCGGCAACCTCAGGGACGGGCTGCTGGTGTTCACGGGCATCCCGTTCGCGCTCACCGGCGGCATCGTGGCGTTGTGGCTGCGCGGCATTCCGCTGTCGATCTCGGCGGCGGTGGGCTTCATTGCGCTCTCCGGCGTGGCGGTGCTCAACGGGCTGGTGATGCTGAGCTTCATCCGCGGCCTGCGCGAGGGCGGCCTGGGCGTGGACGAGGCGCTGCGCGAAGGGGCGCTGACGCGGCTGCGCCCGGTGCTGATGACGGCGCTGGTGGCCTCGCTGGGCTTCGTGCCCATGGCGCTGGCCACCGGCACCGGCGCCGAGGTGCAGCGCCCGCTGGCCACGGTGGTCATCGGCGGCATCCTGTCGTCCACGGCGCTCACGCTGCTGGTGCTGCCGGTGCTCTACCGCATCGCCTACCGGCGCGAAGCCGATGATCCGGACGAGCGGGACGAGCGTGGCGAACGGCACGCCGGCCTGGGCCACGGCGCCGGCGCCGCGAGCGCCTTGCCTTGAGCCGGCCCGCGGGCCGGCACCTTGCGGCGCGAGGCGCCGGCCCCTGGCGGCGTGTGTGCCTTGGGCCGGCGCGCCGTCAGCGGCAGTAGCGCTGCAGCACGCCCTGGAGCTGGGCGCGCTGGAAGGGCTTGACCAGCACGTCGTCCATGCCGGCCTCGACGCAGCGGCGCCGGTCTTCGGCCAGCGCGCTGGCGGTGAGCGCCACGATGGGGGTGCGCGCCCAGCCGCGCGCGGCCTCCAGGCTGCGGATGCGGCGCGTGGCGTCCAGGCCGTCCATCTCCGGCATGTGCATGTCCATCAGCACCACGGCGGGCCGGTCCTGGTCGTAGGCCTGCACGGCCTGCACGCCGTTGACGGCCTGGCGCACGCGCACGTTGAGCGCCTGCAGGATGGCGCAGGCCAGGTGCATGTTGACCTCGTTGTCCTCGGCCACCAGCACGCGGCAGCCCGCCAGGGCCGCGGCCGCGGTCGCGTCCGTGGCGGGCGCAGGGGCGGCCTGCGGCTGCGGCGCCTGGGCCGCTGGCAGCTTCAGCTCGAACCAGAACTCCGTGCCGCGGCCCGGCTCGCTTTGCACGTCCAGCTCGCCGCCGTGCAGCCGCACCAGGCTGCTGACGATGGCCAGGCCGAGCCCCGTGCCGCCAAAGCGCCGCGTGGTGGAGCTGTCGGCCTGCATGAAGGGCTCGAAGATGCGCCGGCGGTCGGCGGCGCTCAGGCCTATGCCGGTGTCGCGCACGGCCATGCGCCAGTGCCCGCCCTCCAGCGCGGTGAGCCGCAGCGCCACGCTGCCCACGGCCGTGAACTTCACGGCGTTGGACAGCAGGTTGTTGAGGATCTGGCTCAGCCGCAGCGGGTCGCCCAGCACCCAGGCCGGCACGTCGCCCGCGTGCAGCTCCAGCCGCAGGGCCAGCCCCTTGGCCTGGGCCTTGGGCTCGAACAGCGCCACCGCGTCGCGGGCGAGCTGCACGAGGTCCAGGGGCAGTTGCTCCAGCTCCAGGCGGCCGGCCTCGATGCGGGAGAAGTCCAGCAGGTCGTCGATCACGCCCAGCAGGAGCTGGCCTGAGCGCTCGATGAGGCGGGCCTGCTCGTGCTGCCCGGCGGGCAGCGGGGCCTCCAGCAGCCGCTGCGCCATACCCAGCATGCCGTGCAGCGGCGTGCGTATCTCGTGGCTCATGTTGGCCAGGAAGGCGCTCTTGGCCAAGCTGGCCGCCTCGGCGCGCGACTGCGCCTCCAGCAGTTGGGCGGTGCGCTCCTCGACCATCGCCTCCAGGTGGTGCCTGTGGCGGTGGAGCTCGATCTCGGCCTGCATGAGCTTGGTCACGTCCATGCCCACGCCTTCCCAGACGATGCGCCCGTCGTCGCGCTTGAGCGGCGAGGAGCGTGCATGCAGCCAGACCTTGCGCCCACAGGGCAGGACGAACTGCACCGTGCCCGCATACACGCTCATGTCGCGGGCGCTGCGGGCCTCGTCGCGCCGGTACTGCGCCAGCGAGGCGGGCTCGGCCAGCGCGAACAGCGCCTTTGCGTCGGCCATGAGCGTTTCGGCGCTGAGCCCGAAAATGCCGGCGACCCCGGCGCTGATGTAGTTGAAGCGCGGCTGGCCGCCGACGACCTCGAACTGGTAGACGAAGCCTTCGGGCACGTTGTCGCCGATGGAGCGCAATTGCGCCTCGCGCTCGCGCAGCCGCGCCTCGCCCAGGCGATACTCGTGCTCGATGCGCTGGGAGTTCATGCTCACCAGCGTCAGCGTGACCAGTTGCACGCTCAGGATCTGCGCCATGGCGTAGAAGCTGCCGAAGCCCTTGAGAGCCTCGAAAGCGGTGTCGGCGGCCGGCGAGCCCAGCTCGTGGACGATGCGCACCGCGTTGAGCACGGCCAGGATGGACATCCAGATCGCCAGCAGCACGTCGTTGGAGCCGAAATGCGCCGGCCGGTGCCGCAGCGTGACGGCCACCGTCGCCACGCTCAACGCGGCGGCAAAGGTGCAGTAGATGGCGATGCGCGCGGCCAGGTCCGCCGGGTCCAGGCTGTAGTAGCTGAACACCGGCAGGAACAGCAGCAGGCACAGCAGCTCCAGCCAGGCGCCCACGCGGCGGCCGCGGAAGATGAGCATGCCGCGCAGGATGAGCAGGTAGCCCGCGAGCAGCATGCCGTTGCGCAGCACCCGAAGGCCCCAGCTCTGCGGCAGCACGTCGGGAACGAGCAGGGCCGCGCCCAGCGCGAGGCAGGCCACGCCGGCCGTCCAGAAGCCGAAGCCGGGATAGGTCTTGCACGTGCGCAACACCACGAGCATGACCAGGGCCGCCGCGCAGGACAGCAGCGCATTGGTGGTCAGCAGCATCGATGTATCCATGTCCGGCAAGGCATTGCGACGGTGCGGGCGGGCGGGCTGCGCCCTGGCGCACCGCTTCAGCGGAGGTCAACGCCAGGCGTGCCTGGCCAGCATGCCGCCGCCCTGTTGTTGGCGAGGGCGTGCAGCCGTCGTTCCCGCTGCAGCGCCGCCCGTGCGTTCACGCAAGAAGCCATGTCCCTGCTATGCGGCGCAGTGTTCACGAAATCGAGCCGCGCGGCGGCGGCGCGGCCAGGAAATTCAAGCTTTGCTGACAGTTGCAGCACGGTCCAGCGATGCCTTGGGCGGCAAGCCCTGGCCCATCGGCACGGCCGGGAAACCGGCGGCGGGCGCTATTGCATACACATCTCACCCCGGGACTCTTTACGGACACGGGGAACAGATACCAACGTGCTGTTCGCCACGGCACAGCCCACTGGCGATGCCAAGTCATGGCGGGTTTCGGCCCCGTGCGCATGGAGGTTGAGCGATGAAACTGCTGTTGTCTGTGAGTCTCCTTTTCGCGGCGCCGGCAGCCCTGGCCGCCATCACGGCCAGTGCAACGGTCAACCATTTGCGCTACGAGCTGACCGACCTGGACCCCAACGACGGCATCGCGCCCTCGCTGCAGCTCGGCTTGGCCAAAAGTCCGAATTCCGAGCTGGCCGTCAGCGTCTTTTCGAGAAAGAACTATTTTTCCGACGTCGCGGACATCAACCAGTATCTCGGCTCATGGAGCGTGGAAACGGTCCGCCCCGGCGCTTCCATTCAGGGCTTGCTGGATTTCAATGAAGTCGATTCCACGATGCACGTCAGCGGCCGGGTGGATGATCCGGCGCGCGACCAGATCGCCTTTGCCGGCACGTCGTTCCCGCGATTCGGCTACACGCTGTCCCCGAAAACCGCCGTCACATGGAGCGCGGATTACGAGTTGCGGACATTTGCCGATATTTCCACCACCGCCTCCAACGAGGAGCGGGGCCTGGTGCTCATGTACGGCACCGGGACGCCGGTGGTCAGGCTGGATGTTTTTGCGAACCCGATTTTCGGCACCAATTTTCTGGAGCAGAAAGGGCGCATCGAATATTCATTTTCAAACGAGAACACGATTGCCCGAGATTTCGACAACGGGCTGATCATCATTGCGGAAGGGGGCATATTGCCCAGCGTGCCCGAGCCGCAATCATGGTTGATGATGCTGGCCGGATTCGGTGCGCTGGGCGTCGTGGCGCGGCGGCGTCGCGGGCAGGCGCAGTAAATACGGCCGAATTTGGATGGCCGGCCGGACTCAGTGGGTACCGCCCAAGGCGGGAAATGCGTCCTGCAGTTTCAGCGTCTGGCCGGCGTTGAGCCCGTCGTAGCCCGGCAGCGCGGCCAGTTCCTGCCTGAAGGCCGGGTGGCGCAGCACGTCCAGCACCTGCTGCAGCACCGGCGTGGCCAGCAAGGCCGTGCGGCACAGCAGGAAGTAGCGCTCGCTGGCCAGCGGCACGAAGTCGAGCTTGAACTGGCGCGCCGGCGTTTCCACGCCGAAGCCCACGTCGGCCATGCCGCTGGCCACGTAGGCGGCCACGGCCGCGTGGGTGTACTCGCCATGCTCGAAGCCGGCGATGGTGCCGGCCGGGATGCCGCCGGCCCGCAGCAGCGCCTCCAGCAGCAGCCGCGTGCCTGAGCCGGCCTGGCGGTTGATGAAGCGCACGTCCTCGCGCTGCAGGTCGGCCAGCGCGAACACCTCCTTGGGGTTGCCCGCGCGCACCATCAGGCCCTGGCGCCGGGTGGCGATGTCGATGACGGTCAGCTCCTCGCCCGCGAGCCACTGCGCGTAGTGCGCCAGCACCGTGTCCTGCATGGGCCCTATGGGCAGGTGAAAGCCCGCCACGTCGCACTCGCCGTCGTGCACGGCGGCGGCGGCCGTGGCGCAGTTGCCGTAGGTCAGCTCCGAGCGCAGCCCGTCCTGGCGCAGCCGCTGCACCAGGCGCTCGATGGCAAAGCCGTGGCTGGCATGCAGGCGCAGCAGCGGGGCCGATTCGCGCAGGGCGCGGCCCAGCTCGGCCGCCAGCTCCGAGGCCAGCGAGTCCAGCGAGGGCTTGAGCCGGGCGTGGATGCGGTGGTCGGCCCAAACGATCTTCTCGCCCAGCTCGGTCAGCGTGGAGCCCTTGCCGCGCTCCATGTGCAGCAGCGGCGCGCCGAACTGCGCCTCGCCCTGGCGCACCAGGTCCCAGGCGTGGCGGTAGGACAGGCCCAGCCGCTTGGCGGCCATGAGCAGGCTGCCCTGGCCGTGCACCTGCACCAGCAGCTCGATGAGCCGCATGGACAGCGCAGCGCCGTCGGCATCCTGGATCGTCCAGGCAGGACGTATTGCAATGTCTTTCATAAGGGTCCGTGCTTAGGAGGTGCAGCTCCGGTGCATAGGGCGTCACATCTCATATTGCGAGCGTAACCAAGAGCCTGGAGCATGCGCCCCGTAACGACGATTTGGACGCGCCATGCCCCTTGGGACATGCGCGTGACGGCCGCCCGGCAGCGGCGGTGCTTGCAAACCACGGCGGCTCATGACCACCCCCACTTCCCAGGACTCGGCCGACAGGTCGCGCATCGATGCCTTGATCAACCATCACCGGCAGCAGCCGGGCGCGTTGCTGCCGCTGCTGCACGCGGTGCAGGACGCGCTGGGCTTCATCCCGCAGGAGGCCGTGCCGCGCATCGCCGCGGCGCTGAACCTCTCGCGCGCCGAGGTGCACGGCGTGATCACCTACTACCACCACTTCCGCAGCAAGCCGGCGGGGCGCCACGTCGTCCAGATCTGCCGTGCCGAAGCGTGCCAGGCCTGCGGCGCCGACGCGCTGCTGGCGCAGGCCGAGCAACTGCTGGGCTGCAAGGCGCACGAGACGCGCGCGGACGGCGCCGTCACGCTGGAGCCGGTGTACTGCCTGGGCCTGTGCGCGTCGTCGCCCGCGATGCAGCTCAACGAGCGGCCCTATGCGCGCGTGACGCCGCAGCAGCTGCAGCGCCTTGCGCAGTCGCTGGGAGTGTCGGCATGAGCCCGGTGAAAGTCTTCGTCCCGCGCGACACCGCCGCGCTGGCCGCGGGCGCCGACGAGGTGGCCGCCGCGCTGCGCGCCGAGTGCGAACGCCGCGGCCTGGCCGTGGAGATCGTGCGCAACGGCTCGCGCGGGCTGTTCTGGCTGGAGCCGCTGGTGGAGGTGCTCACGCCGGCCGGCCGCGTGGCCTACGGCCCGGTGGCCGAGGAAGACGTGGCGGGGCTGCTCGACGCCGGGCTGCTGCAAGGCGGCGCCCACGCGCTGGGCCATGGCCTGACGGAGGCGATGCCCTACCTCGCGCGCCAGGAGCGGCTGACCTTCGCGCGCATGGGCGTGACCGACCCGCTGTCGCTGCAGGACTACGCCGCGCATGGCGGCTGGGACGGCCTGCGCCGCGCGCTGGCGCTGGACGCCGCGGCCATCGTCCAGGAAGTGCTGGACGCCGGGCTGCGCGGCCGCGGCGGCGCGGCCTTCCCGGCCGGCATCAAGTGGCGCACCGTGTTGCAGGCCGAGGCCGCGCAGAAGTACGTGGTGTGCAACGCCGACGAGGGCGACTCCGGCACCTTCTCCGACCGCATGACCCTGGAGGGCGACCCCTACATGCTCATCGAAGGCATGGCCATCGCCGCGCTGGCCGTGGGCGCCAGCCGCGGCTATATCTACATCCGCTCGGAGTACCCGCAGGCGGTGGCGACGATGGGCGAGGCCATCGCGCGGGCCACGCAGGCCGGCTTCCTGGGCGACAACCTCCTGGGCAGCGGCCGCGCCTTCCACCTGGAGCTGCGCAAGGCCGCGGGCGCCTACGTGTGCGGCGAGGAAACCGCGATGCTGGAGAGCATCGAGGGCAAGCGCGGCATCGTGCGCAGCAAGCCGCCGCTGCCGGCCATCCAGGGCCTCTTTGGCATGCCCACGGTCATCAACAACGTCATCACGCTGGCCAGCGTGCCGCTCATCCTGGCGCGCGGCGCGGGCTTCTACCGCGACTACGGCCTGGGCCGCTCGCGCGGCACGCTGCCCTTCCAGCTGGCCGGCAACGTCAAGCACGGCGGGCTGGTGGAGAAGGCCTTCGGCCTCACGCTGCGCGAGCTGATCTTCGACTTCGGCGGCGGCACGCGCAGCGGCCGGCCGGTGAAGGCGGTGCAGGTGGGCGGCCCGCTGGGCGCCTACGTCCCCGAGTCGCAATGGGACGTGCCGCTGGACTACGAGGCCTACGCTGCCCTGGGCGCCGTGGTGGGCCATGGCGGCATCGTGGTGCACGACGACACGGCCGACATGGCGCGCCTGGCGCGCTACGCCATGGAGTTCTGCGCCCTGGAGAGCTGCGGCAAGTGCACGCCCTGCCGCATAGGCAGCACGCGCGGCGTGGAGGTGATGGACCGCATCGCCACCGGCCACAACCGGCCGCAGCAAATCCACCTGCTGCGCGAGCTGTGCGACACCATGCTGCACGGCAGCCTGTGCGCCATGGGCGGCATGACGCCCTACCCCGTGCTCTCCGCCCTGAACCACTACCCCGAGGACTTCGGCGCCCAAGCGCCGGCCCGGCAAGCCGCTTGAAGGAGGCCGCGCATGCTGCACCACCACCCCATCGACATCGACCACGGCACGCCGGCCAGCGGCTCCAGCGAGTCGGTCCAGCTCGTCATCGACGGGCGCGAAGTCCGCGTGCCCAAGGGCACTTCGCTCATGCGCGCCGCCGTGGACGCCGGCATCCAGGTACCCAAGCTGTGCGCCACCGACAGCCTGGAGCCCTTCGGCTCCTGCCGGCTGTGCCTCGTGGAAATCGACGGGCGCCGGGGCTTCCCGGCCTCGTGCACCACGCCCGCGGAAGCCGGCATGGTGGTGCGCACCCAGAGCCCCAAGCTGCAGTCGCTGCGCCAGGGCGTGATGGAGCTCTACATCAGCGACCACCCGCTGGACTGCCTGACCTGCAGCGCCAACGGCGACTGCGAGCTGCAGGACGTAACAGGCGTCGTCGGGCTGCGCCACGTGCGCTACGGCACGGCGGGCCAGTGCGTGGACGGCGTGACCGGGCGCCATCACGGCGACGCGGCCAAGGACGAGTCCAATCCCTATTTCACCTACGACCCAGCCAAGTGCATCGTCTGCAACCGTTGCGTGCGCGCCTGTGAGGAGACGCAAGGCACCTTCGCGCTGACCATCTCAGGCCGCGGCTTCGAAAGCCGGGTCTCGCCGGGCCAGGACCAGGCTTTCATGGACAGCGACTGCGTGAGCTGTGGCGCCTGCGTGCAGGCCTGCCCAACGGCCACGCTGCAGGAAAAGAGCGTCATCGCGCTGGGCCAGGCCGAGCACAGCGTCATCACCACCTGCGCCTATTGCGGCGTGGGCTGCGCCTTCAAGGCCGAGATGAAGGGCAACACGGTCGTGCGCATGGTGCCGTGGAAGGACGGCAAGGCCAACGAGGGCCATGCCTGCGTCAAGGGCCGCTTCGCCTGGGGCTACGCCACGCACAAGGACCGCATCACCAAGCCCATGATCCGCGCGCGCATCACCGACCCGTGGCGCGAGGTGAGCTGGGACGAGGCCATCGCGCACGCCGCGTCCGAGTTCAAGCGCATCCAGGCGAAGCACGGGCGCGACGCCGTGGGCGGCATCACCTCCAGCCGCTGCACCAACGAGGAGGCCTACCTCGTGCAGAAGCTCATACGCGCGGCCTTCGGCAACAACAACGTGGACACCTGCGCCCGCGTGTGCCACTCGCCCACGGGCTACGGGCTGGGCCAGGCCTTCGGCACCTCGGCCGGCACGCAGACGTTCAAGTCCGTCGAGCAGTCCGACGTGATCCTGGTCATAGGCGCCAACCCGTCGGACGCGCACCCGGTGTTCGCCTCGCGCATGAAGCGGCGGCTGCGCCAGGGCGCCCAATTGATCGTGGCCGATCCGCGGCAAACGGAGCTGGTCGCGTCGCCGCACGTCAAGGCCGCCCACCACCTGGCGCTCAGGCCCGGCACCAACGTGGCCCTCATCAACGCCCTGGCGCACGTGGTGGTCACGGAAGGGCTCACCAACGAGGCCTTCGTGGCCGAGCGCTGCGAGCTGAAGAGCTTCCAGCAGTGGCGCGCTTTCGTGTCGCTGCCGGAGCATGCGCCTGAAGCCGTGGAAGCCGTCACCGGCGTGCCGGCCGCTGAGCTGCGCGCCGCGGCGCGGCTGTACGCGCAGGGCCCCAACTCGGCCATCTACTACGGCCTGGGCGTGACCGAGCACGCGCAGGGCTCGACCATGGTCATGGGCATCGCCAACCTGGCCATGGCCTGCGGCATGGTGGGCCGCGAGGGCGTGGGCGTGAACCCGCTGCGCGGCCAGAACAACGTGCAGGGCTCCTGCGACATGGGCAGCTTCCCGCACGAGCTGCCGGGCTACCGCCACGTGGCCGATACCACGGTGCGCGCCGAGTTCGAGGCCGCCTGGGGCGTGGAGCTCAGCCCGGAGCCGGGCCTGCGCATCCCCAACATGTTCGACGCGGCCATGGCCGGCAGCTTCAAGGGCCTGTACGTGCAGGGCGAGGACATCGCGCAGTCCGACCCCAACACGCAGCATGTCTCGGCCGCGCTGGAGGCCATGGAATGCATCGTGGTGCAGGACATCTTCCTCAACGAGACGGCCAAGTTCGCGCACGTGCTGCTGCCGGGCAGCTCCTTCCTGGAAAAGGACGGCACCTTCACCAACGCCGAGCGCCGCATCTCGCGCGTGCGTCAGGTGATGCCGCCGCTGGCGGGCCTGGCCGACTGGCAGGTGACGGTCAAGCTGGCCAACGCGCTGGGCTACCCCATGCACTACGACCATCCCGAGCAGGTGATGCAGGAGATCGCGGCGCTCACGCCCAGCTTCCGCGGCGTGAGCTACGGGAAGATAGAGCGGCTGGGCAGCGTGCAGTGGCCCTGCAACGAGGGCACGGACGAGGCCGGCACCGCCACCATGCACGTCGAGGGCTTCGTGCGCGGGCGCGGGCGCTTCTTCAACACCCGCTACGTGCCCACCGACGAGAAGGTCACGCGCCGGTTCCCGCTGCTGCTGACCACGGGCCGCATCCTGTCGCAGTACAACGTCGGCGCCCAAACCCGGCGCACGGCCAACAACCAGTGGCACGACGAGGACCGGCTGGACATCCACCCGCATGACGCGCAGGAGCGCGGCATACGCGACGGCGACTGGGTGGGCATCACCAGCCGCGCCGGGCAGACGGTGCAGCGCGCCCGCGTCACCGACCGCATGCAGCCCGGCGTGGTGTGGACCACCTTCCACTTCCCCGAGTCCGGCGCCAACGTCATCACCACCGACAGCTCCGACTGGGCTACCAACTGCCCCGAGTACAAGGTGACCGCCGTGCAGGTCAGCAAGGTGATGCAGCCCTCGGCCTGGCAGCAGGACTACGCCGCGTTCAACCGCGAGCAGCTCGCGCTGCTGGAGCAGGCACGCCCGCCGGCAACGGCGGTGGGCCAGTGAAGCCCGTGGACGCGCCGCTGCCCAGCGCGGGCGCGCGGCCGGCCCGCGTGGTGGCGCGCCGCGGCGGCCAGGTGCATGCGCAGGACGACTGGCTGGCCGAGGAAGTGCCCGTGGCCCTGGTCTTCAACGGCATCTCGCACGCCGTGATGCTGGCTAGCCCCGCGGACCTGGAGGACTTCGCGCTGGGCTTCGCCTTCACCGAGGGTTTCCTCCGCCACCCCGGCGAGCTGTACGGCGTGGAGGCGCTGGCGGTGCCCGACGGCCTGGAGCTGCGGCTGGAGGTGTCCTCGGCCTGCGCGTGGCGGCTGCGCGAGCGCCGGCGCACGCTGGCCGGGCGCACCGGCTGCGGGCTGTGCGGTACCGACAGCCTGGGCCAGGTGCGCCAGCCGCTGCCGCGGCTGCAGCCCACCGCCGTGGACCCCTCGGCCGTGGCACGCGCCCAGCGCCGGTTGCGCGCGCACCAAGCCCTGCAGCAGCTCACCGGGGCCACGCATGCGGCGGCCTGGTGCAGCCCGCAAGGCCAGGTGCTGCTGGCGCGCGAGGACGTGGGCCGCCACAACGCGCTGGACAAGCTCACGGGCGCGCTGCTGCGCCAGGGCGTGGACACGGCCGGCGGCTTCATCGCCATCACCAGCCGCGCCAGCTTCGAGATGGTGCAGAAATGCGCCCGCGCCGGGGTGTCGGCACTGGCCGCGGTGTCCGCGCCCACGGCGCTGGCCGTGGAGACGGCCCGGGGCTGCGGGCTGCTGCTCATGGGCTTCGTGCGCGGCGACGACCTCGTGGCCTACACCTTTGACGAGCGGCTGGCACTGCCCGGCCGCGCACCCGCCGCCTGAGCGCGGACAGGAAGACACATGGACATCACGAACCTCGTGCGCATGGCCAACCGCATTGGCGACTTCTTCGAGGCCATGGCCGACCGGGACGAGGCCGTCGAAGGCGTCGCTCAACACCTGGACAAGTTCTGGGAGCCCCGCATGCGCCGGCTGCTTCAAAAGCACGTGGCGCAGGGGGATGCCGACGACCTGCACCCGCTGGTGGCGCTGGCCGTGCGCCGGCGGGCCGACGCGCTGCAGTGATCCGGCCGCCACGGCGGCCGGCCCGGGGATGGCAGTCTGGCCTTGCCCGCGGCGTCAGCGCTGCGCGCAAATGACGTGCGCCTGGATCTTGCCGTCCACCGGCCCGTCGCCGAATTGCCGCGCCAGGGCTTGGGCGCAACGTGCCGTGGCGGCAGCCAGGGGCGCGCCAACGCGGGCCTCGATCTCGGCGCGCAGCGGCGTGCCTTGGCAATACGCGAAGGCCGCCTCCCAGGCCGACCCGGCACGGCTGCGCTGCGTGACGGTTTGCACCCGTGGCGCCGCGAAACCCGCGTCGCGCAGGTCGCGCTCGATCACCGCGACGTCGAAGCAGCCGTGCGGCAGCCGCCGCAGGAACTGCGGCGGGTCCTCGGGGAAGACGGTGGCCAGCGCGTCCATGACCACGCATGCGAACTCGTTGTCCTCCAGCCGGTCCCAGACGCTGAAGATGAATGAGCCACCGGGCCGTAGCACGCGGCGGGCTTCGGCATAGGCGCCCACCTTGTCCGGAAAGAACATCGCGCCGAACTGGCAGGCGACCACGTCGAAGCTGCCGTCGTCGAACGGCAGGCTTTGGGCGTCGGCCTGGCGCCACTGCACGGGCACCGCCATGGGGACGGCGCGGGCCGCGTCCAGCATGGGCTGGTTCAGGTCCGTGGCGACCAGCGCCGCGCCGGGCAGCGCCTGCGCCATGGCCCGGGTGAGGACGCCCGTGCCGGCCGCGGTCTCCAGCACCCTTGCGGGCTGCAGGGCGGCCACGCGGCGCGCCAGGTCTTGCGCGCAGCTTTCGAAAATCAGCGGCACGAGGCAGCGGTCGTAGACCTGGGGAATGGCGCCGGCGAACAGCCGGTCGGTGGCGGATGCGTCCATCGCGGACCTCCTGCGAGGCGGGAAGCCATCGTAGCCATCCCGGGGCCTCGGAACCTGTCAAGCCGCCTGCAGCGCCCGCTTTGGCGATTCAGGCGGTGCCGTTGCCTTGCGGCGCATAACTCCACTTCGGCGTCACCAGCACCCCCAACACCGACGCCACGGCCAAGGCGCAGGCCAGGTACAAGAATCCGGGCGCCGCGCCAAAGCGCTGCGGATACATCGCCAGCGCCGCCCCCAGGCCCGCCGCGTTGCCGCCCAGCACCAATATGGCCGTGGCGATGTCCCGGAAGCGCCGAGCCTGGTTGGCGCCGCGCGACCAGCGCGGGTCGGTGTTGTAGCTGGGCAATTGGCGGTGCGCGTCTTCCAACTGTTCCAGTACGGAGAGAAAACTGCGCAGGTTGGAAATGGCGCGCTCGGCCATGTAATTCAGGAACGCCAGGCACAGCGAGGCGACGGGAAATCCGAAGATCAGCCACTCCACCGGCGGCTCACGGCTGCCGGGCGTGGGCCGCAACGCCACCAGCACCGCCAGCAGGCTGACCACCAGGCTCACATACAAAGCCAGCGCCTGCTGGCGCTGCGTGATGCGGGCATTGACCTCCTGGTTGGCGGCAATGAAGCGGTAGTTGGCATCGACAAAGGCCTTGCTCATCGGTCAAGCGAAAGGATTTTCAACAAACAAAACAAATCAAAACCGCAATATACTATCGAACCGCTTGCGCCGACAGCGCCGATAACGCACAAACCAAGCTTAAAACTCCACCGCCTGGGTAGCAGCCAGGGCGCCGCAAAACTTGCATTTGGGCGCATCCCTGGAAATCAATTCGGAGCAGTGCGGGCACCGCATGAGGTTGGCCGGAATATTTTCCTCGCTGTTCATGTTTTTCATCATCAACAACAAAGGCAGGGCGGCCAGCGGCGAAAAAACCAGGGAGGCAAAAGTCCAGCCGACGGCGCTTCGCCCGCGGTGCTTTGCCAGCAGCGCCATCAATAATGCGCAAACCACCCAGGAAACCAATAATGCGAATTGAATTTCCATTTTTCCCTCATCAATTCAGGATTTTGCAAATTCATTCCCATGAAAACAGCCAACTGCTTATCTAATTTCGGCAGGAGAGAATGATGTTATTTATTTTTTTCCAGCCTGACAACGAAATCTTCACGAGAATGTGACGCGCTCGGCCATCTTGATATATCGCAAGCCGGCGCCGTGCCGGCATCCGCGTGTCCAGCGGCTTCAGCGTTGCCTTGGGCCGCTTCAAATCCTCGGCGCCGCGCCCGGCGGCCGACAATCCCGCCCATGAAAGACAACAGGCTGCTGGAGATGCGGGTGTTCCGGGCCGTTGCCGAGGCCGGCGGCTTCACGGCCGCGGCGCTGACGCTGGGTGTGAGCCAGCCTTTCGTGAGCCAGACGCTCAACGCCCTGGAGCGCCGCCTGGGGGTGCAACTGCTGCACCGCTCCACGCGCACCCAGCGACTCACGGCCGAGGGTGAGGCCTACTTGGCCGCCTGCCGCCGCGTGATGGAGGAGATCGACCTGGCCGAGTCCACCGTGGCGTCGCCGGAGCCCGCGGGCGAGCTGCGCGTGACGGTGCCGCGGGCCTTCGGCAGCGACCAGATCGTCCCGCGCCTGCCCGGCTTCATGGCCGCGTATCCGGCCATCTCGGTGCAGCTGCAACTGTCGGACACGGTGACGAACCTGCTGGAGGAGAACTTCGACGTCGCCATACGCATGGGGCGGCTGCAGGACTCCTCCCTCATGAGCCGGCGGCTGTGCGCCCTGCAGCGCATCGTCGTGGCCTCGCCGGACTACGTGGCGCGCCACGGCCCCCCCGTCACGCCGCAGGGCCTGGAGCGCCACAACTGCCTGATGTGGCTGCCCCCGGCCGAGCACCTCAACCGCTGGCCTTTCATGATCCAGGGCCAGCGCCAGGAACTGGCCGTTAAGGGCAGCTTTCGCAGCAGCGACGGCACGGCCCTCTTCCA
This sequence comes from Azohydromonas lata, assembly GCF_034427735.1. Lineage (NCBI taxonomy): Bacteria > Pseudomonadati > Pseudomonadota > Betaproteobacteria > Burkholderiales > Sphaerotilaceae > Azohydromonas > Azohydromonas lata. The sequence continues at coordinate 4,648 of NZ_JAXOJX010000097.1, read as the reverse complement.
GATGTGCGTGGCCGGCATGGGCGTGATGCGCCTGGCCGAGCACCTGGCCGTGCCCGCCCTGCGCAGCGGCCAACTGCAGCCCCTGCTGGCCGACTACCAGGCGGCCGACGACACGGCCATACACGCCGTGTTCCTGGCCGAGCGGCGCCTGGTGCCGCGCATACGCGCCTTCGTCGACTACTTCACCAGCGCGTTCGCCACGCCCCCCTGGGCAGCCTAGAGGGCGGCACCGTCCGGCGGCTGCTGATCTATTGCGGAGCGCAATAGGTCTTATCGCGCCCACCGCATTGATGCATGTCAAGGCGCTCCTTAAATTTCGCCCCATCGGCTTGCACCTTCACGGCAAGCCCAGCCCAAGGAGCACCAGACATGCAGGACACCATGGAGCGGCCCGCCGCCTCGCAGCAAGGCGCCGCCGAGCGCAAGCGCATCTCGGTCTACCAGCCCACGCAGCCCGGGCTGAGCTTTCCCGAGATCCCTAGCTTCGCCACCCATGCCCAGGAGCGCCAGCACCGCAAGGAGCGGCTGGTGGCCGCCTGCCGCGCCTTCGCGCTGCAGGGCTTCGACTACGGCTTTGCCGGCCACCTCACGGTGCGCGACCCGGAGTTCCCGCAGCTGTACTGGACCAACCCCATGTGCGTGCACTTCTCCAACGTGCGCGTGAGCAACCTCATCCTGGTGGACCACGCCGGCAAGGTCGTGGAGGGCGCCTACGCCGTCAACCGCGCCGGCTTCGTGCTGCACGCGGCCGTGCACGAGAAGCACCCCGAGATCCTGGCCATGTGCCATGCCCACACCGTCTACGGCACGGCCTTCGCCGCGCTGGGCCGGCCGCTGGAGCCCATCACGCAGGACGCGGCGGCCTTCTACGAGGACCACGTCGTCATCAAGAGCGAAGCCGGCCAGGTGGCCGTGGAGGAGCGCGCGGGCTTCACCGTGGCCGACTGGTTCAAGGGCGTGAAGGCCGCCATCCACCAGAACCACGGCCTGTTCACCTGCAGCGGGCACAGCATCGAATCCGCCGCCTTCTGGTTCATCGCGCTGGAGCGCTGCTGCCAGCAGCAGTTGCTGGTGGAGGCCACCGGCCACAAGCCGGTGCTGGTGCCGCCCGATAAGTCGCGCTTCAGCCGCGACAACGTGGGCAGCGACTACATCGGCTGGCTGCACTTCCAGACGATCTGGGACCAGCTCGTCCGCACCCAGCCCGACATGTTCGACTGAGCCGGCAAGCCCGGCCCAACGGCCGGCTCACACCAGCTTCACACCCATAAGACAGACGGAGACAAGCCATGACCACCCCCCTTGCCCGCCGCCGGCTGCTGTGCGGCCTGATCGCCGCGCCCGCGCTGCTGTGGGCCGCCCTGCCGGCCCAGGCCGCGGACATCAAGGAGCGCACGCTGCGCTTCTCCTTCGTCCAGCCCAAGGAAAGCCACATGGGCTACGGCGCCCAGAAGTTCGCCGAGCTGGTGGCCCAGAAGTCCGGCAACAAGATGCAGGTCAAGCTGTTTCCCAACGGCACCCTGGGGGGCGACTTGCAGACCGTCTCGGCGCTGCAGGGCGGCACCATAGACCTGACCACCCTGCCGCCGGGCCTGCTGGTCGGGTTGAAGAAGGAGTTCGGCGCCTTCGACCTGCCCTTCCTCTTCAACGACTTCGCCGAGGCCGATGCGGTGCTGGACGGCCCCGTGGGCAAGCGCTTCATGGAGCAGTTGCCCAACGGCCTGGTGGGCCTGGCGTACTGGGACCATGGCTTTCGCAACGTCTCCAACAACCGCCACCCCATCGCCAAGGCGGAGGATTTCAGCGGCCTGAAGCTGCGCGCCCTGCAGGCGCCGCTGATGCTGGACACCTTCAAGGCGCTGGGCGCCAACGCCGTGCCCATGGCCTTCACCGAGCTTTATGCCGCGCTGGAGAGCCGCGCCGTGGACGGGCAGGACAACCCCATCGTCGCCTTCGCGACCAACCGCTTCGACGAGGTGCAAAAGCACCTCTCCACCACGCGCCACGTCTACAACCCGCTGATCGTGATGGCCAGCCGCAAGGCCTGGGACAGCCTCTCGGCCGACGAGAAGAAGGTGCTGGCCGACGCCGCGGCCGAGGCGCGCGTGGACCAGCGCCGCGTCTCGCGCGAGATGGAGGCCACCGCGCTGGCCGAGGTGAAGAAGAAGGGCGTGGTGGTGACGGAGGTGACGCCCGCGGAGCGCGCGCGCATGCGCGACAAGGTCCAGCCCGTGACCGACAAGTACGTCAAGGAGATCGGCGAGGAGCTGGTGGCCTCCTTCCATGCCGAGATCGAGAAGGTGCGCACCGCGCGCTGAAGTGGGCCCGCCGGCCGACCGGCGAAGAGGCTGGGGCCACAATCCCGGCCTCTCATGAAAACTCTCATCGTGGCCGAGAAGCCCTCCGTAGCGGCCGACATCGCGCAGGCGCTGGGCGGCTTCACGCGCCGGGGCCCTTACTTCGAACGCAGCGACCTGCTGGTGGCCGCAGCCCGCGGCCACCTGGTGCAGTTGGGCGTGCGCAAGGAGGACGACCCCGGCTTCAACCTCGCGCGACTGCCCGTCATCCCCGAGCGCTTCGCGCTGGAGGCGCTGCCGGACGCCAAGCCCACGCTGGACCTGCTGCGCCAGCTGGCCGGGCGCCCCGACGTGCAGGGTCTCATCAACGCCTGCGACGCCGGGCGCGAGGGCGAGCTGATCTTCCGCCTCATCGTGGAGTTCCTGCACGTGCGCAAGCCCGTGGAGCGCATGTGGCTGCAGACCATGACGGCCACCGGCATCAAGCAGGCCTTCGCCCACCGCCGCAGCGACGCCGACATGCGCGCCCTGGCCGACGCCGCCCGCTCCCGCGCCGAGGCCGACTGGCTCATAGGCGTCAACGCCACGCGGGCGCTGACCAAGGCCAACCTGGTCGCCCCGGGCGAGCTGGTCTCGGCCGGCCGGGTGCAGACGCCCACGCTGGCGCTGCTGGTGGACCGCGAGGAGAGCATCAGGAACTTCGAGCCGCGCGACTTCTGGGAAGTGATCGCCACGCTGTCCGTGGCGGCCGGCCCCTGGCAGGCCAAGTGGTTCGACCCGGGCTTCAAGCCCGGCGACGACCCCGCCGCCCGCGCCGACCGCACCTTCGACCGCGCCGTGGCCGAGGCCGTGCAGCAGGCCTGCGCGGGCGTGGCGCCCAGCTCGGTGACGGACACATCGAAACCCACGCGGCGCAGCCCGCCCAAGCTGTTCGACCTGACCACGCTGCAGCGCACCGCCAACGCCCGCTTCGGCTACTCCGCCAAGACCACGCTGGCCCTGGCGCAGGCGCTGTACGAGCAGCACAAGGTGCTGACCTATCCGCGCACGGATTCGAACCACCTGCCGCAGGACTACCCGCCCAAGGTGGCGCAGGTGCTCAAGCTGCTGCCGCAGCACCTGCAGCCGTTTGCGCAATCCATCCTGGAGCACGGCTGGGCCTCGCAGCGCCACCCGGTGTTCGACAACCGCAAGATCTCGGACCACTTCGCCATCATCCCCACGGGCAAGGCGCCGGTGGGGCTGTCCGAGGCCGAGTCCCGCATCTACGACCTGGTGGCGCGGCGCTTCCTGGCCGCCTTCCATCCGGCGGCCGAGTACCTGGAGACCACGCGCCTGGCCGAGATCGCCGGCCACCGCTTTCGCGCCACCGGCCGCGTGCTGGTGTCGCCGGGCTGGCTGGTGGTGTATGGCGGCGAGGCGGCGGACATGGCCAAGGAAACCGAGCCGGCCAAGGACAAAGCCAAAGACAAGGGCCAGCCCAAGGAGCGCGACAAGGAGGTGCAGAACCTGCCGCCCATGCGCCCCGGCGAGCCCGTGTCCAACGACGAGGTGAAGCTGCACGCCGGCCGCACCACGCCGCCGCCGCGCTTCACCGAGGCCTCGCTGCTGGCCGCCATGGAAAACGCCGGCCGCCAGGTGGACGACGAGGCCCTGGCCGCCGCCCTGAAGGAGCGCGGCCTGGGCACGCCCGCCACGCGGGCCAACACCATCGAAGAGCTGCTCTCGCCCAAGAAGCACTACGCCGAGCGCAGCGGCAAGGAGCTCGTCCCGACCGAGAAGGGCATCAAGCTCATCGCCTGCCTGCGCGCGCACGGGCTGATGGCGCTGGCCTCGCCGGAGCTCACGGGCAAGTGGGAGTCGCGCCTGGCGCGCATCGAGCGCGGGCAGGACACGCGCGCGGACTTCATGGCCGGCGTCGCCACCACCACGCAGGCGCTGGTCGAGCGCATACGCGCCAAGGCCGTCGCCGCACCGGCGTCCGCATCGGGCGCGGCCCGTGCGGGGACCGGCATGGGTGTGGGCGTGGGGACGGGCGGGAGAGCGGGCGTCGGCGGCAGCGGCGCGGCCACGGACATCGCCTGCCGCTGCGGCCAGGGCCGGCTGGAGGAGCGGCCCAAGAGCTGGGCCTGTGCGGCCTGCGGGCTGGCGATCTGGAAGGAGATCGCCGGCCGCAAGACCCGCAAGATGGACGTGCGCGCCCTGTGCAAGTCCGGCCACACGGCGGTGCTGGACGGCTTCACCAGCAAGTCCGGCAAGGCGTTCTCAGCGGCGCTGCGGCTGGCCGCGGCCGAGGGCGCCATGAAGGTGGAGCTCTCCTTTGACGCGCCGCCACCGGCCGCGCCCGCCCG
>NZ_JAXOJX010000096.1:0-23998 GCF_034427735.1 Azohydromonas lata | reverse complement strand
TGGGGTGATCCTGCCTGTCAGTGCATGGGAGCGGTCCTGCAATGGCGCACTCAGACGTTGTCGGTCCGCACCTTCATTCATCAGAAGGTCAGTTGGGTATGGCGGTTTCCCAGGCTGGGAAATGCCGTGGCCCACGGTGTAAGCCCTATGCCCCATGTCCTGCCGCCTTCTCGCTCGATACGAGCAGCGTGCGCGTCCGCGGACTGTGCTGCTCGCGCGGACTGCCGTTTCCTAGAAGGGGTAAGTAACGGACCGGGGGCACTGCCGCCGCGCCCCTTTGTCCTGTCGTTTCTCAGGCTGGGAAAACCTTGGCGGCCGAAGCTGTGGCGTGACCGGGACCAAGAGCCGCATCCTGGCAGCGGCTCACCGCCGCCCGCGGCATCTGACCTGGCCGGCACGGCGGCGCGTTCGGCCTTGCAGCTGCAAGAAAACGCTGGCGACTGTCTCCGGCAGGTATGCGCCCGGGGCAAAACTTTTCCCAGGCTGGGAAACGTGCTCGCCGGCCAAGTACCGCCGGCATGCCACCGGCGTATTCCTGGCGTGCCGCGTGAACGCCGCTGCGTTTCCCAGCCTGGGAAAACAGACGTTGTCTGCGTCACACAGTCATCTCAAGCATGGCCGACGAGCCGTCTACGCAACAGAACCAGATTTTCTTTGACGTTGAATTCATTTTTTTTTAAATTCCGCGCGCTATGTTTCTTCGAGGCTATTTATGGCGACTGTTATTGGCGTTCTGAATCAAAAAGGTGGGGTGGGCAAGACAACGACGTCGGTGCACTTGGCCGCGGCGCTGGCTGAGCACGGTGCCAAGGTGGCCGTGGTGGATGCTGACCCGCAAAACAACGCCAAGAAGTTCATCGATCGTGCCCGCAATGGCTTTCCCGCGGACGCGGTCAGCATTGCTGAGATGAACGTACCGCTGTCGGACGTGCTGGCCATGCTGGATGCAGAGTACGACTACATAGTCGTTGATGGTCCACCGAGCAAGCACTCTCCGGCGACGAAGGCCACCATGGCGGCGGCCGACGCGGTACTGGTGCCGGTGCGGCCGGCGTACGACGACATGGAATCCACGCAGGAGTTCGCCGACGAGATGCGCGCAACCTGCCAGGAGTTGGGCCGCATGCCAGTGGTACGCCTGCTCGTGACAGTGAACGAGGATTTCGCCATCAACAAGGTCGTCCGCACCGTCCTGCCGGGCGCCACGCACTTGCAGATGCTGCAGACCGTGATGCCCAAGCGCACGTCATTCCCCACGGCATCGCCGGCCGGCATTCCGGTGACAGCATTCACGGACAAGGTGGCCCAGTCCGCCACAAGGGAAGTGCGCGACGAACTGCTGGTGCTGTTGGGCCAAGCCGCCATGGGGCAGCCCAAAAATCCGCCCAAGCAGCCAAGTGCCGGCAAGCCGTCGGCCAGCGCCAAGAAGACCGCCTTGACCGGCAAGAAGAAAGCACCCACCCGCAGCCGTGCCGCCGGCGCGTCTGCGCTGGCCGGCCGCTGAGTGTTTGGAGATCGACGCGATGAGCAGCACCAAAACGCCCACCACGGATTCGCCACGCAAGCCCACCAGCCTGCAAGCTCGATTGCTGGCGCAGATCGGCCAAAACCAGCAGAGCCCGGTGCCGGTCCGGGACGGAGACAAGTTCGACGCGGCACGAAAATTGGAAGTCAGGACGGTCCAGGCCGCCATCAACGCAGGAGGCTCGACTGACGCGGCGTTGCTGCAGGGCTACCCGGCTGCCGCGTTGGTAGCCCAGGCATCGCCTTTAGACGCGTCGCAGAACCCGTACGCGCTAGCCAGGTACGTGCCGGGCATGGCGCTTCATGTAGGCATGCAGCTGGAAGTGGCGCTGGACGACTTGTTGGACAGCCCGGTGCAGCCGCGTGTCTTCCTCAATGCCGAACGGCTGCACGAGATGAAGACTTCGCTCGCCGAGAACGGGCAACTGCAGCATGCGCAGGTGCTGCTGCCCCTTTACGGCGAAAGCAAGCTCACGCTGCGCGAGGGGCACACGCGGCGCCAGCTACTGCGTGAGCTGGGCAAGCAAACCATGACGGTCGAAGTGGTGGAGCGCGGCAAGACGGAGGAGGACGAAGCCGTGCTAGCACGCGAGGTGAACCACCGTCGCAGCGCCATCACGATTTACGACATCGCCGTGCGTCTGGTGCAGTTCCTCGATCGCTGCAAGGCCGAGGGCAAGGAGCCCCCGCCGGGCCCGGCGTTGGCGCGCCGCTTCGGCCTGAGCAGCGGCAGCCGCGTGAGCGAGTACATGGCCATTGGACGCTTGCCGGAAACGGTGCTGCAACTGCTGTTTGACGGCAACGTGGGGCGCGGTTCGGCGTACCAGGTGGCGATGGTGCTCAAGCGCGAGGGCCTCAAGGAAGCCATGAGGCTGGTCAGCCGGCTCACGCGCGCCCCGAAGATTCAGGACGCGGTGGACACCGGGGAGGAAGAAAGCGCGGACACCGCGCCCAAGCCTGCGGCCCGGCGCCAGCGGACGCTGACGCAGGCGGTGGTGGACGGTCCGCTCAAGGGTGGCGTCAAGCTGATGAGCAGCGGCGAAGTCGTCCTCAAGCTCAAGCCGCTCCAGGCCAGCGACGGCGTGGCACTGCACAGCAAGCTACTGCAGTTGCTGCGCGAAGCCGGCATGGAAGTCACCGCGGCCACGCCGGAGTCCACGGCTGAATAGCGCCGAATGGCGGCGCGCGACGAGGAGTCCGTTGTGGCGGCGCGCCGGCTCGCGCATCAGTCCTGCAGTGTCAGATGGGCGCGCTCCAGCGGCCCTTGGCCTGGCCGGAGTTGGCGCACCAGCCCTCAATGTTGAGCTCGTGCAGCGCCCGGCCGAATTGTGTGACGCCACGGCCAGACGAAGTAGGCGAACGTCGACTCGGTGGGCACGAAATGCAGCTGCATCAGCCAGCTGGTTGCGTCATCGACGGAAACCAGCAGCGTGCACGATGCTGTCCGGTCCTCGAACCAGGCGTGATCGCTGCCGTCGATCTGCACAAGTTCGCCCAGGCACGCGCGGCCGCTACGGGGCTGGTGAACCGGCCCCAGGCGCTGCTTGCGTGGCACCCACAAGCCTGCGGCGATCATGAGTTGGCGCACCGTCTCCTTGCTCAGCAGCACGCCGTGGCACTCCTGCAGCTTCTCGGTGGTCAGGGTCGGGCCGAAGTCGGCGTAGTGCTGCCGGATCAGTCCAATGGCACGCTCAGCCAGCCCGGCAGGCAATTGGTGGTGCTGGCCCGCCCGCGCTTGAACGACAGCAGCCCCGCGGCTCCTTGAGCCCTGTAGCGCAGCAGCAGCCGCTCAACCTGGTGCCGGCTCAGCCCCAGCCGCTGTGCGGCTTGGCCCACCCGCAGCCCGCCATCAACCACCGCTTGGATAGTCTTGAGCCGGTCCACCTCCTGCATGCTCATCGTGAATGCAACATGACTAATTGGCCTCTACACACGGTGCCGGCTGCATCGGCCTTATGTGAAGTGCAGGGGCCAACGAACTCCATCCCCGATTTGTCGCAGCATCACCGGGCTCTCTTCGCCCATCGCCCTTCTCCTACACGACGCCATCTCCCCACATGACTGCGCAGGACAGCCGCAGTGAACCCTCGTGGAGGAGACACTGTCTCTGCCAATCCGGCATGCCCGGCTCAGCTTGGTGCGGTACCGGCTGGCCCCTGCGGCGGCCTGCCGTGGCGGCGTGCCGGCTCGCGCATCAGCACGAAGTCCTCCCGGCCAGGATGCTGGCGAACTCCACCGCGATGTAGCCGCCGCCAATGACCAGCAGCGTGGAGGGCACGTCGCGCAGGTCCAGCACCTCGTTGGACGTCATGGCCAGGTCTAGCCCTGGCAAGGCGTCCCGCACGGGCGAGCCGCCCGTGGCAACGAGCACGCGCTCACAGCGCAGGACGCGCCCGGCGACCTCCACTTCCCCGGGAACCCGCAGCCTTGCGCAGCCGTCCACGAGCTCGACGCCCGTGTCGGCCAGCATCCCGCGGTAGATCGTTTCAAGCCGCGCGATCTCGCGCGCCTTGGCGTCGGCCCAGCGCGCCATCTCGAAGCGGCCCGCCACGCCGGTCCAGCCATAGCTTGGGGTCTCGCGCAGCAGTTGCGCGTAGCTGGCGGCGTACATCATGAGCTCCTTGGGCACGCAGCCGCGGATCACGCAGGTGGCCGCCCACGCGGTGGGCCTCGGCGACGAGCACGCGCGCTCCGTGTGCCGCGGCACGGCGCGACGCCGCCACGCCGCCAGAGCCGGCGCCGATCACGACCAGATCGTAGGTGTCGTTCAAGGACAGCCCCCTTCACGGCGATGTAGTGCCCCAGCGCCGCGCTTCGCGCCGCTGCTCGCGCAGCATGAAGAGATAAAGGCTCTCCACTTTGTCCCGTGCCCAAGGCGTCTTGCGCAGGAATTTGAGGCTGGACGCCACGCTGGGCTGGCTGCTGAAGCAGCGCACGAGTACCCGCTCGGCCAGTCCGGCCCAGCCGTAGCGGTCGGCTAGGGCCGTGACGATCATCTCCAACGTGATGCCATGCAGAGGATTGCGTGGCTGGGAACTGGGCGGTGTGTTGTTCATCCTGCATTGTCGGCGGGCCTGCGCGCAGGCCGCATGGGCTGCCGGGCCAGTGGTCCCTGGCTGGGTCAGCAAATGCCCGGCTGACGTACATCAAGATTGCGAAACAGCAGCGGCGCAAAGTGGCGGCGCCCGCAACGGGCAAGGAGTCGCGCAATGAAAACCTTGCATGAATCCGCGCGCGCGCGCCTGCGCGCCTTGGTGCTGATCACCGTGGGGCTTGCCAGTTCCTGGCTGGCCGCCGTGCCTGGCACGGCCCATGCCGGTGTCGCCGGCACGGTGGTGGGCTGGGGCAACAATGATGAGGGCCAGCTGAACGTGCCTGAGGGGCTCAGCGACGCCGTTGCCATTGCCGGGGGTGGCTTTCACACGGTGGCGCTCAGGAGCAACGGCACGGTCGTCGCTTGGGGCTACAACTATGGGGGATAGACGGACGTACCCGCCGGGCTCACTGACGTCAAGGCGATTTCCGCCAGCCTCTTCACTTCGGCAGCGGTCAAGACGGACGGCACGCTAGTGATGTGGGGTGGCACCCCCGACATACCTGCCGGGCTCACCGGCGTGAAGGATGTCAGCTGCGGAACCTTCCACACGGTGGCGCTCAAGCGTGACGGCACGGTAGTGGCTTGGGGTTGGAACGGACTGGGCCAGACGGACGTTCCTGCTGGCCTCAATCATGTGCGGGCCATCGCTGCTGGGGACGGGCACACGGTGGCGCTCAAGGACGACGGCACGGTGGTCGCTTGGGGCGACAACAGCCAAGGCGAGACCACCGTGCCCGCGGGACTCAGCGGTGTACGGGCCATCGCTGCCGGGTACAGGTATACGGCGGCGCTCAAGGACGACGGCACCGTGGTGGCCTGGGGCGACAACAGCCAAGGCCAGACGTCCGTACCCGCAGGGCTCAACAACGTGCGCGCCATTAGCATCGGGACCCTTTACACGGTGGCGCTCAAGCGCGATGGCACGGTAGTGGCGTGGGGCTGGAACGAGACAGGCCAGGCCAATGTTCCCGCTGGCCTGCACAACGCCATGGGCGTGGCGGCCGGGGCCCACTTCACGATGGCACTCAAGAGCAACTACGAATTTGGTGGCTTGCTGGGCCCGGTGAACGCACCGCCCGTCGTCAACACGCTGGAAGCGGGTGTGGCAGTGCCCGTGCGGTTCAGCCTGGGAGGCGATCAGGGCTCGGACATCTTCGCCGGCAACTACCCCCGCTCAAGAATGGTTGCATGCCGTGCTGACGCACGGACGGACGAACTCGAGCAGGCCGCAACCGTGGATCACAGCAGCCTGAAGTACGACGCTGCCGGCAAGGTCTACACCTACTTCTGGAAAACCGACCCGACTTGGAGTGGCCAGTGCCGCAGGCTGGCTCTGCGCTTCGCCGATGGCATAGAGCGCACTGCGCTCTTCCAGTTCAGGTGAGTGGGCCCCGACCTGAACCGGGGCAAGGCGCAGCAGAGCAATCTCATCGCCGAAGCGATTGGAAGCCCTCTTTGCCTGGCGAACAAGGCCGGGCGGGGCGTTCCAAGTGCTTGTCATCGTTGAGGTCGTGAAGCGGCACCGATGCCAGACGATGTTTGCCCATCAATTTATTTATCAATGATTATGGGCAATTATCTGGGTTAGCAGCGTTCCCGCAATGAAAAGGTTCGATGCTGGAGAAGCGTTGCCGGGCATACAGCAGCGTCTGTAGGAACGCGCTCTTGTTCTGGGCTACGCTGCCGCGTGAACATCAAGCAGCCCGACAACAAGAGCGCAAGTTGGCCGTTTGCCGGCGGCGAAATGGCGCAGCGCGTGCGCACCCATGACTGGACCGCTACCCGGTTAGGGCCGGTTCAACAATGGCCCGGGAACTTGCGCAGCACAGTGCAGCTTCTGTTGGAGCACCCCTTGGCCGCCATCGTCTTGTGGGGGCCAGATTTCATCCAAATCTACAACGACCCGTTTCGTGAGCTCATGAGTTCCATGCCCGCGGCAAGCCTAGGGCAGCCAGCGCGGCAGTACTGGTTTGAGAGGTGGCAGATCAACGCTTCGGTCTGCGAGAGGGTGTGGAAGGGCGAGTCAGTCTCGTTCGACAGTGCGTACTGTCCCCTCTGGCGGCTCGGCGTCCTTGAAGATGCATGGTTCAAGCTCTCCTACAGCCCTGTACGCGACGATGCCGGCGTCGTGGCCGGCGTGTTCTTGACAATGGTCGAGTGCACGCACCTTGTGCAAGCTGAGCACGCACGGCGCCGCAATGAAGACCGCATGCGCGCTCTGAGTGCCGCCACTGCAGACATGATCTATTGCATGAGCGCCGACTGGAGCGAGATGCGTACGCTCCATGAAAGGGGCCTGCTGGCAGACGCCTCGCAGCCCGGCTGTGCTTGGCTGCAAAGGTACGTCGATCCGCAGGACCAGGCGACCGTGCGGCAAGCCATCAAGCAGGCCATTCAACACAAGACCGTATTCGAGTTGGAGCACCGAATGCGCAGAGCCGACGGGTCCATCGGCTGGACGCTGTCGCGGGCGGTACCGCTGCTTGATGAGCAGGGTGATATCCGCGAGTGGATCGGCGCGGCCAGCGACATCACGGAACGCAAGCGCGCGGAAGCGGCACAGCGCGAGAGCGAGGCGCAAATGCGGGCCATTGCCAATCTGGTGCCCGATCTGCTTTGGCGCAGCGATGCGCAGGGTGAGGTGCAGTGGTACAGCGAGCGCTGGTTTGAATACACAGGGCAGTCGCCGCAGGCGGCACTGGGCCAGGGCTGGGCCGACATCCTGCACCCTGAAGACCTGGCCGAGACATTGCGGCAATGGCGCGAGGCTTCGATGACCGGGCAGACCTATGCGCGGGAACATCGGCTGCGCCGCCATGATGGCGAGTACCGATGGTTTCTCACGCGTGCCGAGCCCTTGCGCGACCAGGACGGCGGCGTGGCCCTGTGGTACGGCTCAGCCACTGACATCCATGAACAGCGCAGCGCGCGCGAGTTGCTGGAGCAGCGGGTGGCTGAACGCGCGCAGGCGTTGCGTGAGCTGCTGCTGCATGTCGAAACGTTGCAGGACGATGACCGCCGACGTATCGCGCGCGAGCTGCATGACAGCCTGGGCCAGTTTCTTTCTTCGCTGGCGCTGTCTTGCAGCGAACTGAAAAACGCGCCTTCCGACCCCGCAATACGGGAGAAGTTCGGGACGCTGCACGAGCAGGTCATGCAACTGGACCGTGAGCTCGACCGCGTTATTTTCGTGCTGCGACCCACGGCACTGGAGGACTGTGGCCTGGGCGAGGGCGTGGCGGCCTATGTGCGGACGTGGTCCGAGCTCACCGGCGTGAGCGTGGATCTGGAGTTGCTGGGCTTGGATCACGACCGGCTGCCCACGCAGCTGGAGGCCGCGGTCTTTCGCGTCATCCAGGAGGCGCTGACCAACGTGGCCAAGTATGCGCAAGCCTCTCAAGTAAGCGTGAGCCTGGTGCGACGTCGTGGTCAGCTCGTGGGCACCATCGAGGACGATGGCCTGGGCTTCGATACGGCCGACGCCATGACACCGGCCGCCGGCCGCACCCACTGGGGGTTGCTGGGCATGCAAGAGCGCATCGAAGCCATGGGAGGAACGTTTTCCATTGAATCGCGTCCAGGTGCCGGTACCACGATCCTGTGGCGATTGCCGGTGACGTCCCGCGGCCCCGGCACCGAGGCCACCACGGTGGTGCAGGAGCCAGTGGCTGCCCACCGAGACATGGCAAGAAGCTGGAACTGGGTCGATGCCCAATCCCTTGCCCAAACCCTGCTGGGCAGGCTGGCCAAGGCTGAGGACGCCGTTCGAGCCCGAGACGACTTTCTGGCGATCGCGGGTCACGAATTGCGCAGCCCGATGAACGCGCTCTTGCTGCTGCTGCATGCCATCGAACGCATGCTGGCGCGGGACGACACCACCCGTGCTGCCCAGGAACTTCACCGCGCCCGCCGCATCCTGCAGCGTTTCGTATATCGGGCCACCGTGCTGCTCGACGTCAGCCGGCTCAACGCGGGTCGGTACGAGCTTCAAGTCGGGCCGGTCGACGTGCAAGCGCTGGTGGATCGGGTGCTGGACGCCTATGCACAAGAGGCTGCTTCACGTGGTTCGAACCTTCATGCCTGCGTCGAGCCCGGCATCACAGGGCAGTGGGACCCGCACGGCGTTGAGGAAGTCTTGTGCAACCTGGTCACCAACGCCATCAAGTACGGTGCAGGCACGCCGATCCACGTGAGCGCCGCCAAGGATGGAACCGATCGGGTCCGTCTCTCGGTCTCTGATGGTGGGCCCGGCATCGACCCCGTACACCGACAGCGAATCTTCGAGAAATTCGAGCGGGTGGTTGGGGCACCGGGCACCGCAAGTGGTTTTGGCATCGGGCTGTGGCTGGTGGGGCAGATTGTCCGGGCGCACAGCGGGAATATCGATGTCAAAGTCGCACCCCAGGGCGGCACGACCTTTGAGGTCACACTACCGCTTTTTCCAACGGCTGCCCGTTCCGCGCCGGAAACCGCACCATGACTTCCAACCCATCCCCCGGCACCCCGGGCCTGCCCCGCGTACCGACGGCCATTCCTGGGCTCGACGAGGTCATCGGCGGCGGCTTTCTCAAGTCAGGCGTCTACATGGTGCAAGGTACCCCGGGCGCTGGGAAGACCATCCTGGCCAACCAGATCAGCTTCACACTTGCCGCAGCAGGCAAGCCGGTGGTCTACGTCACCATGCTCGCCGAATCGCATGCGAGGCTCATGCAGCACATGAGCGCGTTCTCGTTTTTCGACGAGAGCTTGGTGCCGGAGCCCGTCTACTATGTCAGCGCCTTCAATGCGCTGCGCAACGGAGGCTTGCCCGGCGTGGTGAACCTGCTGCGCGGTGAAATGCGCACCCACAAGGCCCAATTGTTGGTGCTCGACGGCTTGGTGATGGCGGCCAATGCTGCTGCATCTGACGAGTCGCTGAAGCTCTTCATCAGCGACATCCAGGCGCACTCCACATTGACAGGCTGCACAACGCTGCTGTTGGCCAGTGACGATGCCGACCGGCCCGTGTCAGCAGAACACACCATGGTGGACGGCATCCTGTCGCTGCGGGAGTGTAGGCTTGGTCCCCGGCGCGAACGTACGCTGGATGTGGTGAAGTTCCGCGGCAGCAGCACCCTGCGCGGCGCTCACTCGTTCCGAATCGGCGCCTCCGGTATCACGGTGTACCCGCGTCTGGAGTCGGCTCGGCGCGACTCGCCGGACGCTGCCATCAAGTCGTGCGGCCTGTCCACTGGCATCGCCGGGTTGGACCACTTGATTGAGATCGGTGGTTATCCGCAAGGCAGCGTCACGGTCCTGTCGGGGTACTCGGGCAGCGGCAAGACCAGCATCGGCCTTCATTTCCTCGCACGTGCCACTGCCGACGAGCCGGGACTGTTTTTCGGGTTCTACGAGTCGCCGGAATTCCTGCTCCAAATTTCGCGGTCGCTGGGCGTGGACTTGCAGCCGCTGGTGGACGCAGGGGTCCTGCACTTTGTGTGGCAACCTTATGGAGAGAACCTGCTCGACGAGCTGGCCGCTCGGCTGCTGGAGTCCATCCGGCACACCGGTGCCAAGCGGGTCTTCATCGACGGTCTAGGAGGCTTTGCCGCGGCCACCGCCTACGAAGCTCGTGACGGTGGCTTCTTGGCCAGCTTGGCCAACGAGCTCAGACGCTCAGGCGCGACGTCATTGATCACGGCGGAAAACACGAGCGCCGAGCGTTCGTCCTTTCCCCTTAGCACGCCAACGATGTCGGCTCTTTGTGACAACATCATCAGGCTCGACGTGCAAATCGAGCGCAGCGTGCAGCATCGCATGTGGATCGGCAAGGTGCGCAACAGCCGCTACGACCTGCGCGTGCGCGACTTGGTGCTCACAGCCACGGGCTTGGAAGTTGTGGACTGTGCAACATCAGTGGACTCCACCACTGCGAAAGACAGGACCAACGAGTGAGCCCGCTGCGCATCCTGGTGGTGGACGATGAGCTCTCCAACGCGGAGGTTCTTGCGCTCATCCTCCATGAAGAGGGATTCCAGGTCACGGTGGCGGGCGACGGACGCCAGGCGCTGGAACGCATCGACGAAGCCGCACCTGAGTTGCTCATCACGGATTACATGATGCCCGGTATGAATGGTATGGAACTTGCGCGAGCCGTGCGGCAACTGCCGCAGTACCGCAATGTGCCAGTCCTTCTGATGAGCGGCGCTGCGGCATCGACATTGAGCACCCATGCCAAGAGCTTTGATGCCTTTTTGCGTAAGCCGTTCGACATTGAAGCCTTGCTGAAAGCGGTGGAACTGCTGCTGGCACGTCCGCCTGCCCAGTAACGCGGCGGGCCCTGGCCTGCAAGTCGGATCGCAGTGCGGGGCGACGTCAGCGACAGTATCAGCGCAGCGTCTGTTCTTGGAATTTTTTGCCCAGATTGGTCCGGTAAATTGACATGTTCCCTATGTGGCGTACCAGTGTAGGGTTTATCAGGGCCAATCCAAATTTGATGTTACGCCCGTTGAGATGCCGGCGGTTTTCAGATTTCCCTCCCAGAATAACGCCAGCGTTTGCGTCATGCGCCATTGGCCTGCAGTTACCCAGGTTTGGATAAAAATCTTTACTACCTCGGGCACGCTGATGCCAGTTCGAGTAGGGGCGTCCATTCAATTACTCCAGCCCGTCAGCGATCACGCGCAGCAGCCGCCACTCGGCCTGCGAGAGGCCGCGGCCGGCGTCCAGCGGCGCCGTGGATGAGGCGCCGCGCACCTTCATGCCGGCAAACGGGTTGGCCAGCACGTAGCGCTGCTCGACCAGCCAGCGAAACAGCGCCCCCAGCACCGACACCGTTAATGAGATGGTCAGCCCGGTCCCTCGCCGCGACGTACCCTGCGAGGTGCTTTCTTACCCCGTGGAGGTCATCATGGGCGACGTCTCGCTGATCGGTATCGACCTGGGCAAGCACAGCTTCCATCTGCACGCGCAGGACAGCTCGGGGCGCATGGTGTTTCGTAAGAAGCTGACTCGCAGCCAGTTATTGGCGCAGCTTGGGAATTTCCAGGCATGCACCGTGGCGATGGAGTCCTGTGCCGGCGCCCACTGGCTCGCGCGGCACCTTGCTGCCATGGGACACCAGCCCAAACTTATCCCGCCTCAGTTCGTGAAGCCCTTCGTGAAGGGCAACAAGAACGACTTCGCCGACGCCGAGGCGATTTGCGAGGCCGTCGTGCGGCCGAACATGCGTTTCGCAATGCCGCATACCGAAGCGCAGCAGGCCCTGTCAGCGCTGCACCGGATGCGTGAGGCACTGGTGGGGGACCACACCTGCACCACCAACCAGATCCACGCGTTCCTGCTCGAGTTTGGCATCAGCCTTGCCAAGGGCAAGGAGGCCATCAAGGCACTGCCCGTCGTGCTGGCCCGGCACGAGGATCTACCGCCGGCAATCGTTGATGTCCTGCTGCGACTGCAGGCTCACCACAAGTACCTCGACGGCCAGATCGCCGATGTAGACCGCGAGATCAGCCGCCAGCTCAAGGCCGACGAGCACAGCAATCGACTGCTGGAGATACCAGGCATTGGCCCGGTCACGGCCAGCGCGCTCTCCATCGAGCTCGGTGATCCGCACCAGTTCAAGAATGCTCGCCAGTTCGCCGCATCGATCGGTCTTGTTCCTGGGCAGTACAGCACCGGGGACAAGCCCAAACTCTTAGGTATCAGCAAGCGAGGCGACAAGAGGTTGCGCTCGCTTCTCGTGCTGGGTGCACGGAGCATCATGAAGCACATTGAGCGACGCACCGATGTCCTTGGACGTTGGGTCTGCGCCATGCTCGCACGCCGGCATTCCAACGTGGTGGCCTGCGCGCTGGCCAACAAGCTCGCCAGGATCGCGTGGGCAATGCTGGCCAGAGGAACGCACTTCGACGCGGGCCGATCAGCAATGGCCGCCTGATGCGGCAAGGCGACTGGCTACATCCAATCCCACCTGGTTTGCGATGGCAGACGACGTGATGGCGTGAATGGCTCAACAGCCCGGCAAGAAACCTGAATCAAGTACCAGCGGTAATACGCTGCAGCGTTTTTGAGGCTTGCCAGGCACGGTTCTCATCATGGAGCGGGCACACCGTTGCCCAAGACGACTCCGGATAGATTTGCGCAAGCCCTCATCACATCACCACCAAGCTGCTTTGCAAAGACCGGGCTGACCATAGAGTACTTGATGGAGCGCGCTGACAACGCCCCGGCTAACGGCCGCCACTCCGGCGAGTGGCGCGGGCGCGGCGGCCCGATCCAGCGCGCCGCGGGCGCGGGTCGGCGCAGGAAGGCGGTGGCATCCTCGGTGGCCAAAGACGACAGCGCCTTGCCTCGCTCCAGTACCGCCCAGAGGATGAGTCGCTCGGCTTCCTTCCTGTAGACGCGGCGCGTGGCCTCGGACTCGTGGCGCTCCAGCCAGGCCTGCACAGCGGCGTAGTCGTCACGGGCGTCGAGTGCGCAGGTCTCGCGCGGGGCACGGAAGCGCCCCTGCGAGCCGTCGAGCTCCTGCGGCAGAGCGATGCGCTCCCACGGCTGCACATCCAAAGCCGGCACCGCCACCAGCGCGCGGGCGCGCTCGGTGAGCTCGGGGTGCGCGGCGAAGAAGGCCTCTACCTGGCGCGCGCCCGTGGTGCCCAGCCCCGGCACGGCTGTCCACCAGCGCCGCCGGCGCGGCACCCGCAGTGTCAGCGCCGCCAGCGTGTCGATGCCCGCGGCCTGCAGCGCGGAGGCGATGCGCGGGGGCAGCCAGCGCTCCACCCGGTCGCCGATGAGTGGTTGCGGCGGGGGCAGCGCGCGCAGCGTCTCGATGGCCTGCGCCACGGTGCGGGCGTGGGCCGCGTCGCCGCGGTGCTCCATGGCAAAGGTCTTGGCCAGGTCGGTCCGCTGGCGCGAGCGCGCCAGGCGTTGCAGCTGGCGTCGGGTGCCACCGAGCACGCCACGCGCCGATGCGCCATCAACCAGAGCATGCGGCTGGTACTGCTCGACCGCAGAGCGCGCCGACATCTCTTCGTGCCAGGCACGCAGCGCGGCCAGCGCGGCGGTGTCTGGTAGTGCGTCAGCCGCGGCCGGGGCGTCGCTTATTTTGCCGGAGGCACGTTTGCTCATTCGAGCATGCTATAGCTATAAGCAAAGTTATCACTATAGAAGCTTTTGTGCGACCGAATTGCCCGTCGTGATGGCCGCGTCGATCTCTGATCTCCAATGAGTACGATGCTTCTTCACCGGATCCGCCCCCGCAGCACACCATTCGACCGCGAAGAAGCAATCGCTCCTGAGAAGAGCGACTGGAGCAATCCGGTCTCATCCGGCAAAACCGCCTCCGGCCGCCGCCCGATCACGTCCCAGTGCCTTGGCGCGCTACATCTACGCGCCGTAGGCCGCCATGAAGACCCGTACGGCCTCGCGCACAAGAGCCTTGTTTTCCCGGGAACTCGGCATCTCCAGCTTCAGCATTCCGCGGATGTGACCGGAGCCCAGGAACATCGACAGGAACAGGTCCGCTGCCTGGAGCGGGTTGTGCACCTTCAGCGTGCCCGCCGCGTCGGCACGGCGCAGGTATGCAGCCAGCTCGCCGTTCACACGCTCCGGGCCCTCCTTGTATAGCGCACGGCAGACTTCCGGCTGCGCCCCCGCGACGCTGTAGACAGCGCGCAACGCGCCCAGGGCGTCCCCGCGCGCCAGTGCGAGAAACCGGGCGCCGATCGCCAGCAACGCCTTCTCCGGCTGGTCCGGGTCCAGCGCGCCGGCGCCCGGGAAGCCAGCCACCACCGTCGCCGACCTGTCACGCACCCACGCCTGGAACAGCCCCTCCTTGGAGCCGAAGTTGTTGTACACGGTCGTCTTGGACACACCGGCGTCCGCGGCGATGGCATCCACGCTGGCACGCTCCAGGCCATGCTCGTTGAAGTGCCTTTGCGCCGCTTCCAGCATGCGCCGGCCGCGCTCGGGATCGCGTGGCCGCCCGCGTTGGGGCTTGGGAGCGGGGACTGGGGGGCGGGCCATGGGCAGATTTAGTGGATTCGACAGTTCACTATAGCTCACACCCAATATTGGAATTGTAGTCCAGTAACTGACGGCGACCAGAGCGGCCCACATGACGCAACAGACGGTCGACTGGACCCATGGGCAGGGTGAGCCGCGCGAGAAGCGGGCCATCAAGCATGGCGGACTCGTGGAATATTAAGTGAACTTGACGGTTCACTATCTC
Organism: Azohydromonas lata; assembly: GCF_034427735.1. NCBI lineage: Bacteria > Pseudomonadati > Pseudomonadota > Betaproteobacteria > Burkholderiales > Sphaerotilaceae > Azohydromonas > Azohydromonas lata. Next base: position 9,170 of record NZ_JAXOJX010000096.1, on the reverse strand, counting down.
AGCTGCACATTACTGAACTTGTAGTCCAATAAACAATCAACCCATGACTTCCTCCTCCTGGCGCAGCCGTGGGCCGGCCTCCCGGGCAAGCCGCCTCCTGTCGCTCGCGGCATGGGCCGTGCTGTCGGCGTGCTCGACACCCCCCGTGCAGCCTCCCGCGCCCTCGGTGCCCCTCGCGGCAGCCTTTGCCCACAGCGATGCGGCACAGGCGGAAGGCGCAGCCGCGGGCGCTGCGTGGTGGGCCGACTGGGGGGACTCCACTCTCACCGCGCTGGTTGAGGAAGCGCTGGGCGCCAACCAGGACATCGCCATCGCGCTCCAGCGTGTCGCCCAGGCCCGTGCGGGCTCGGATGCCCAGGCCTCCCGCCTGTGGCCGGCGGTGGGCGTGCAGGCTTCCACATCGCGCAGCAGCAGCGGCTTGCCTGCGTCTGTGAAGCAAGGGATGCCCGACACGCGCGCGCTGCGCGCCGGAATCGACGTGGCCTGGGAGATCGACTTGGCAGGGGGCGTGCGGGCTGCGCGCGACGCAGCCCAGGCCGACACCACGGCGGCGGCTGCAGGAGTGCAAGGCGCCCGCCTGCTGGTCGCCAGTGAGGTAGCGCGCCAGTACTTCGTGCTGCGCAGCGCCCATGAGAGGCTGAGCATCGTGCAGGCCCTGGCGAAGGCGCAACGGGACACCGCCAGCCACGTGGAAAGCCGGCTGCGCGAAGGCCAGGCCAGTGCGTTCGACCACGACCGCGCGCGCGCCGAAGCCGACGCGCTGGATGCCCAGGTGCCGGCGCTGCGGATGCTGGTCGGCACCACGCAGACCCAGCTGGCCGTGCTGCTCGGCCGCAACCCGTCGGCGCGCGTTGTCGACGCCGACAACGGCTTCGCGTGGCCGGCGGCGCGTGCCATCGCGGCGGGCCAGCCCAGCGAGCTTCTGAGGCGCCGCCCGGACCTGCTCGCCGCCGAGGCGCGCGTTGGTGCCGAGGCGCTGCGCACCGCCGAAGCCCGGGCCCAGTGGTGGCCCAAGCTGTTCCTGAGCGCATTGGTGGGTCGCGAGGACTTGCGGCTCAACGCGCTCGATCTCGCGCCGGTTCACTTCTCCAACGTCGCGCTGGCCTTTGCGATGCCGATCTTTAACGCCGGCCGGATCGATGCCGGCGTGCGTGTGCAGTCCGCCCGTGCCGGCGAGGCTTTGCTCGTCTGGCAGAAGGCGGTGCTGCTGGCGGTCCAGGAGGTCGAGGACAGCCTGCTCGTGCGCTCGCAGGAGGCCGAGCGCAACGCGGCCCTCGCGCTCACCGTCGAGCACCGCCGCCGTTCGCTGCAGCGCGCCGAGTCGCTGCAGCGCGAAGGACAGATCGACCTGCTGGTTCTGCTGGACGTGCAGCGCTCGGTGCTGGCCAGCGAACTGGTGTTGTCGGAGAGCCGCCTGCAGCAGGCGCTGGCCGAGGTGCAGCTCTACAAGGCCCTGGGCGGTGGGTTTTCCACGACGCAGCCCGGCACCGACATGACTTCACTTGCCGCAAGGACGCCGCGATGAACGACTCATTGAACAGCATCTTCCCCGTCCTCTCGCTCTCGAGCATCGCGGTCGCCAGCCTGCTGCTGACGGCCTGCAGCGAACCGCCCGCGCCAGCCGCCATCGTGAAGCCGGTCTTCGTGACGACCGTGACACCGGCCAACTCCGCACAGAGTCGCAGCTTCACTTCTGTGATCCGTGCCCGCGTGGAGACCGAGCTGGGTTTTCGCACCGCCGGCAAAGTGATCGAACGACTCGTGGAAGTCGGTGACAGCGTCAAGGCAGGCCAGGTCCTGGCCCGTCTGGATCCGGCCGACTACCAGCTGGCCGTGAAGGCGGCAGCTGATCAAGTGCAGGCCGCGTCCGTGGACGCGCAGCAGGCCGCTTCCGACGAGGCGCGCCTGCGCCGGCTGCTGGTGGACGGATCGGTAGGCGCCGCCGACCACGAGCGGCAGAAGGCGCGTGCCGCCGCCGCCGCAGCGCGCCTGGACCAAGCGAATCGCCAGCTCGAGCTCGCGCGCAATCGCGAGGCCTACGCCACGCTGGTCGCTCCCTACGCCGGCGTCGTCACGACGCTGCGCTTCGAGCGCGGCCAGGTGGTAGCGGAAGGCCAGCCCGTGCTGTCGCTGGCCCGTGACGGCGAACGCGAGATCGTCGCCGAGCTGCCCGAGGATTGGGTCGGCCAGGCGCGAAGCCTGGTCGCCACGGCGGCCCCCTGGAACGATCCGAAATCGCAGGTCCGCCTCGTGCTGCGTGAACTCTCGCCGCAGGCCAGCGTGCAAGGCCGGACCTACCGCGCGCGGTATTCAGCCGCTCCTGAATCGCGCGCGCCCATGGATGCGCTGCCGCTGGGCAGCACGATGCAGTTGACGCTGTCGGGACCTCAGGCCGGCCCTGCGACCGCGGTGCTGCCCGTGACTGCTTTGCTCAAGGGCAGCGGCCCCGCCGGCGTGTGGACCCTGAACGCCAAGGGTTCGGGCCTCGTGTTCACACCGGTCCAGGTGGTGGCCATCGACGACGCCACGGTTCAGGTCACGGGCCTGACCACGGGCAGCAAGGTCGTCAGCGTGGGCGCTCAGAAGCTCGATGCGGGCACTGCCGTGCGCGCCATCGAGCGCACCCCCGACTGTGCGACGGCCACTGTTGCCAAGAGCTGTTCATGAAGCGCTTCAATCTTTCGGAATGGGCCGTCACGCATCGGCCCATGGTGCTGTTCCTGATCATCGCGACGCTCATCGTCGGCAGCCTGTCGTTCAGCCGCCTCGGGCGCCTGGAGGATCCCAACTTCGACGTGCCGCAGATGACGGCCATCGTCGTGTGGCCCGGCGCCACCGCGCAGGACGTGCAGGACCAGGTGCTCAACCGCATCGAGCGCCGCCTGCAGGAGCTCGATCACTTCGAGTACGTGCGCAGCTTCTCGCGCCAGGGCTACGGCGGCATCACGTTGTGGATGAAGGGCGGCAGCAGCAAGGAGGAGCTGCAGAACGCCTGGTACCAGGCGCGCAAGAAGATCGGCGACATGCGCCAGGAGTTTCCCGAGGGCGTGCGCGGGCCGTTCTTCAACGACGAGTACAACGACCGCTACAGCGTGCTGTATGCGTTGAGCGCACCCGATCTGGCGATGGCCGAACTGCTGACGCTCACCGAGGACGTGAAGCGCCGCCTCCAGAGCGTGCCCGGTGCCGCCAAGGTGGACGTGCTGGGCAAGCAGGCCGAGCGTGTGTATGTGGAGTTGTCGACCCGGCGCCTGGCATCGCTCGGCATCGCGCCGACGGCGGTGTTCGACGCGCTGGCGCGCCAGAACCTGGTGACGCCCGCCGGTTCGGCCGATGCCACGCACGACCGTGTGCAGGTGCGCGTGGACGGCGCGCTCAAGAGCGCCGCGGACGTCGCCAACGTGACGCTGGAAGTCGGTGGCCAGTTGCTGCGACTGGCCGACATCGCCACCGTGCGCACCGGCTATGAGGACCCGCCCAGCTTCAGCATCCGTCACAACGGCGTGCCGGTGCTGGCCATCGGCGTGACCATGCAGCAAAACGGCAATGTGCTGGACTTCGGCAACGCGCTGGAGCAGCGGCTGGCCCAGATCCGCCAGGAGATCCCGGCCGGGATCGAGATCCAGCAATACGCCGACCAGCCGCGCGTAGTCGCGGACTCGGTCTGGGAGTTCGAGCGCTCGTTCCTGGAAGCGCTGGCGATCGTGCTGGCCGTCTCCTTCCTGTTCCTGGGCTGGCGCACCGGCATCGTGGTGGCGGCGTCGGTGCCGCTGGTGCTGGCGCTGGTCGCGACCGTCATGCACGCCGCCGGCTGGGCGCTGGACCGCATCTCGCTGGGCGCGCTGATCATCGCGCTGGGCCTGCTGGTGGACGACGCCATCATCGCGGTCGAGATGATGGTGGTGAAGCTGGAGGAAGGCTGGGACCGGCTGCGCGCCGCTACCTACGCCTACACCTCCACGGCGTTCCCGATGCTGACCGGCACGCTGGTCACGGCCGCCGGATTCATGCCGGTGGGTTTCGCCAAATCGATCGCCGGACAGTACGCGGGCGGCATCTTCTGGGTCGTCGGAACGGCGCTGATCCTGTCGTGGCTGGTGGCGGTGGTCTTCACGCCGTACCTGGGTGTGCTTCTGTTGCCGAAGAACCTGGCGAGCCCACACGAACAGGGCACGCACCACGACCCCTATGACTGGCCCGTCTACCGCCGGCTGCGCGGCATCGTCGACTGGGCGGTGCATCGCCGGGCCTGGGTGCTCGCCATCACGGTGCTGGTCTTCGCCATGTCCGGTGCCGGCATGCTGGCGGTGCAGCAGCAGTTCTTCCCCACCGCCTCGCGACCGGAGCTGCTGGTGGACCTGCGCCTGCGCGAAGGGGCGTCGTTCGCGGCCACGTCCGCCCAGGTGAAGCTGCTCGAGGCCCGGCTCGCCAAGGACCCGGACATCGAGTTCTTCACCGCCTACACCGGCGGCGGCACGCCGCGCTTCTATCTGTCGATCCAGCCGGAATTGCCGAACCCGGGATTCGCCCAGTTCGTCATCAAGACGGCGGGCATTGAACAGCGCGAACGGGTGCGCGCGCGCCTGATGGACCTGTTCGCCAAGGACGAGGCCTTCCCAGACGTCAATGCGCGCGTCACGCGCCTGGAGTTCGGCCCGCCGGTGGGCTTCCCGGTCCAGTTCCGCGTCATCGGGTCCGACAAAGCTCAGGTGCGCGAAATCGCCTACCGCGTGCGCGACACCGTGCGCAAGAGCGCGCTGGTGCGCGACACGCAGCTGGACTGGAACGAGCAGGTGCGTTCGGTGCAGGTCCACGTCGACCAGGACAAGGCGCGCCTGCTCGACCTGTCCAGTGCCGACATCCAGGGCTTGGTGCAGACCGCGCTGGACGGTGCGCCGGTGACGCAGATCCGCCGCGGCGAGGAACTGATCGACGTGGTCGTGCGCGCCTTGCCCGAGGAGCGCAAGAGCATCGGCCAGCTCGGCGACCTGCAAGTGTTCTCGCGCAACGGCGTCGCCGTGCCGCTGTCGCAGTTGGCCCGCATCGAGCCGGGCTTCGAGGAGCCGGTGCTGTGGCGGCGCAACCGCGACATGGCGCTTACCGTGCGCAGTGACGTCGTCGATGGCGTCCAGGGCCCGGACGCCACCGCGCACATCCGGCCGTCGCTCAAGCCGATCATCGACAGCCTGCCGGCGGGCTACCGCATCGAGGAAGGCGGTGCGATCGAGGAGAGCGACAAGGCCAACGTGGCGCTGTTCGCCGTGTTCCCGGCGATGTTCGCGGTGATGCTGACCTTGCTGATGATCCAGCTGCAGAGCTTCTCGCGGCTGTTCATGGTGTTCATGACGGCACCGCTGGCGCTGGTCGGCGTGGTGCCCGCACTCCTGGTGTTCAACGCGCCGTTCGGCTTCGTCGCGCTGCTGGGCGTGATCGCGCTCAGCGGCATGATCATGCGCAACTCGATCATCCTGGTTGACCAGATCGACCAGGACATCGCGCGCGGCATCGCACCCTGGGCCGCCATCGTCGACGCCACGGTGCGGCGCTCGCGCCCGGTGGTGCTGACGGCCGCAGCGGCGGTGCTGGCGATGATCCCGCTCACGCACAGCGTGTTCTGGGGACCGATGGCCATCGCGATCATGGGCGGCCTTGTGGTGGCCACGGCGCTGACCCTGGTCTTCGTGCCGGCGCTGTACGCCGCCTGGTTCCGCATCCGGCGGGACAGCCCGGCGCAGGCATCGGCTACTGCGCCGATCGTTGCCACGGCCGCACCCGCAGGCCATTGAAGCCGCGACTTCTTCTTCCTCAACCCCGAACGAAAAGGATCAGACATGTTCGCCACTCGAAGGATCTTCGCTGCCGCCTCCCGCACTCGCGCTCGAGGCGTTCACATGACGGGCCTGGGTCTCATCGCCGCGGTGGCCGCCGGGATCTCCGCACCCGCGGCAGCGCTCGAACGGCTACCCGTCCTGTCGCTGGAGGTGGCCGAGAAGGCAGCGAGCGCCTGCCGTCAGTTGGCAGTGCAGAAAGCCTGGCGCATGAACATCGCGGTGGTCGACGCCGGTGCCCATCCGATCCTGTTCCAGCGCATGGACGCTGCCTTCCTCGGCTCGGGAGACATCGCCCTGCGCAAGGCGCAAGCCTCGGCCAACACGCCATTCCCGACCCGGGCCTTCGAGGAGCTCTCCTTCGGCAAGGACCACAAGGGCGGTGGCGCGATGCCGGGCCTGGCCTTGGCGCCCGGCGTCCTCAGCATTCCGGGCGGCCTGCCGATCAAGGTGGGCGAGGTGCTGGTGGGCGCGATCGGCGTGAGCGGCAGCATGCCCGACAACGACGAGGCCTGCGCGCAGGCCGGCCTCGATGCGATCAAGGACCTACTGAAGTAGCCGGTTCAAGCATCACCGGGCGCTGAGCGTGATCCCGCATGGCAACCCCCTCGTTCAACACGGAGCTCATCACCATGGATGACGTCATCATCATCGGCGGCAGCTTTGCCGGCCTCGCCGCCGCCCTGCAGCTCGGCCGTGCCCGCCGCAAGGTCACCGTTCTCGATACCGGCCTGCCGCGCAATCGCTTCGCCGGCCACTCGCATGGCGTGCTCGGCCACGACCACAAGCCGCCGCTGGACATCCTGGCCGAGGCGCGGCGGCAGCTGGCGCGCTATCCCACGATCAAGCTGGTGAGTACCCGGGCCGAGAGCGTCTCCGGCGCCATCGACGATTTCACCGTCCTCACTGGCGACGGTGAAAGCCTTGCGGCGCGCCGCCTGATCCTGAGCTACGGCGTTGTCGACCAGATGCCCGCTGTTCCAGGCTATGCCGAAAGCTGGGGCTCATCCATTGTGCCCTGCCCCTATTGCGATGGCTTTGAAGTCGCTGGCCAGCATTGGGGACTCGTCTGGTCCGGCCCGCAGTCGATGAACCAGGTCAGGCTGTTCCACGATTGGACCGACAGGTTGACGGTCTTCGCCGATGGTCACGACATTACCCCCGATATCCGGGCCGATCTGGCGCGCCGCGGCATTCCTGTCGTCGATGGCCGGATCACCGAAATCGCCAGTCACGGAGGTCGTAATGCCACGGTAAAACTCGATAGCGCCCCCGATGTCGCCGTCGACATTCTGTTCGCGCATCCGCGCACCAAGCCGTCCGCAAGCCTGCATGAATCACTCGGCCTCGCCACGGTCAATACGCCAACCGGCATCGCCCTCAAGGTGGACGAGCGCCGCGAAACCAGTATGCCCGGCATCTACGCCGCCGGCGACCTCGCCAACCCCGGAATGCCCTCGGTCACCACAGCATCATGGCAGGGCGCAACGGCCGGCATCTCCGCCCAGCAGTCCATGCTGGCTTGAGTGCAAGCAGCATCGATCACGCCGGTTTCAATCTCACAATAGAAAGGAGCGCCACCCATGGCCGCCGTAAAACCATTCGAACCTCTAGACGAGAAATTTCCGTTTGACCGCCAACTCGGTATCGCGGCCGCGCCTCTCGTGCTCATCAACCTCTTCACGGTCGATGCCGCCGACGAAGCGGGCTTTCTGGACGCTTTCAAGGCGGCTGCCGAGATCATAACGAAGCAACCGGGCTTCATTTCCATGCAACTGCATCGAGCGATCGGCGATAGCCCGACTTACCTGAACTATGTGGTGTGGGAATCCACCGAGGCGGTCCGCGCCGCCTTCACTGATCCCGAGTTCCTCGCGAAACTTCCAGCATATCCGTCATCGGTCGTGGCCAGCCCGCACCTGTTCCAAAAAGTCGCCGTCCCCGGCTTTTGCACGGCCTGACTTGGGAAATACGGGAAGGCGCGATGACGGGTATCTCGGCCCAGCAGTTGATGCTGGTTTGAGAGCGCAGATTGGAGGATGAGCATGGTCAACGAACGCGACAGCGCCGGTGTGCGCTTCCCTCCTCCCTTCGTCTATCTGGGAGCGCTGCTGTTGGGGCTGGCGGCGGAGCGGTTCGTCACCCTGCGCTCTTTCGGCATCGACTGGTGGTTGCTGGTCGCGACGGGCACGCTGCTATTGGTCGCCGGCGTGGCAATGATGCTTTCGGCGGCGGGGATGTTCCGGCGGCTGGGCACCAACGTTCCGCCGTCGCAGCCAACGACCCTCATCGTAACGACCGGTCCTTATCGGTGGACCCGCAATCCCATGTATCTAGGCATGGCGCTGATCTATGCTGGCCTTGCGATCGGCTTCGACGGGCCAATCGCCATCGCCTTGCTCCCGTTGGTGCTGATCGCGATCCAGACGCAAGTGATCGCCCGCGAGGAGCGCTATCTCGAAGCGAAGTTCGGCGACGACTACCGCCGCTATAAGGCCAAGGTTCGCCGCTGGCTCTGACGCCCACCCCTTTCAAGGTGGCCGTATAGCGAGCACGCTGCGCCTCTGACGCACCCAGTAGCAGGAGGTGTGTGATGACGGTGGTGGATGCTGTCGTGGAGCGCTTTGCGCACCACTCACCCGTGACGCTGATGGTACGGCTGGCACTGCAGCGGGCGTTCGATCCACGCTGGATTGACGAAGTGTTCGCTCAGCACGCCCAGCACCAGTACGGTAAGCGGTCAAATAACCACGCCTTGAGGACCCAGGCGGCTGCTGAGAAGGTACGTGCCCACGTAGGCAGATGGGCACGTAATGTCAGAGAGCTATTTTTCCGAGCTGGCCAAGCGGCTGGTGGTGGGCCACAAGCGCGACGGGCGCTGTGTCTATGACGAGAAGGCCAAGCACGAGCTGGTCCTGGCGTGCCGGGAGCCTGGCGCGTCGCTGGCCAAGGTCGCACGCGCGTGCGGCGTCAATGCCAACTTGCTCGCCAGTTGGATCCGGAGATTCGAAGGCTCAGTGACACAGAGCTCTCCACCCAGCGGTGAGATCGTGGAGGCTCAGGCATCGGACTTCGTGCCGGTGCGTATCGAACCTGTCGAATCTGCTGAGCAGCCCATGGCCGCGCCGGTAGTGAACTTGCAGGCGCGGCTGCCCAACGGCGTCGTGCTGGACCTGCGCGGTTGTGACCTGAGCCAGGCGTGCAGCGTGATCGAGGCGTTGGGGAGGGTGCGGTGTTCCGCTTCAACGAAGGGCTGAAGGTCTACCTGCACCGCCCGGCGGTGGACTTCCGCATGAGCATTATTGAGCCGGCACTAATGAACTTGAATCAGGCGGCATAGCA
>NZ_JAXOJX010000095.1:0-24245 GCF_034427735.1 Azohydromonas lata | reverse complement strand
GTGCCAGCCCTTGGCACGGCGGTGCTGCGGCAGAGCCCGCGCCGCCTTTGGGCCGTGCGCCGGCATGCCATCCTCGCGCCCACAAACCGCCGCCGCGCCGCGGCCCAAAGACGACGCACGAGGAGCCCATGCCCTTCACCCCTGCCCACCAGCCCCCCGGCCAGCCCACGCCCCTGGGCTGGCATTTCGCCTTCGTCGGCAAGGACCTGCTGCTGCCGGACAACGGCAGCGAAACGCTCTCGCTGCCCCCTGGCGCGGCGCTGATGGCGCCCGTTGAAACCTGCCACTACCTGGGCCGGCTGGACGAGCACGACTGCTGGGCCTGCGTGCTGGACGAGCCGCCCGCCGGCTGGCGCGGCGTGAACCTGCGCGCGGCCATGATGCAGTTGCCCGCGCCGCTGTCCGCCGTGGCCGGGCGCGCCGCGCAGGTGCTGGAGTGGGACCGCACGCACCGCTTCTGCGGCGTGTGCGCCACGCCCACCGTGCGCCAGGCGCATGAGCGCTCGCGCCACTGCCCGGCCTGCGGCCACACCGTCTACCCGCGCATCAGCCCGGCCATGATGGCGCTGGTGTGGCGCCCGGGCGAGCTGCTGCTGGCGCGCGCGCCGCACTTCATTCCCGGCATGTACAGCGCGCTGGCCGGCTTCGTGGAGCCCGGCGAGACGCTGGAGGACTGCGTGGCCCGCGAAGTCGCCGAGGAGGTCGGCGTGCGCGTGAAGAACCTGCGCTACTTCGGCAGCCAGAGCTGGCCGTTTCCGCACAGCCTCATGGTCGCCTTCACGGCCGAGTGGGACGGCGGCGAGATCGTGCGGCAGCCGGAGGAAATCGAGGACGCCGGCTGGTACCCCTTCGACGCCCTGCCCGGCATCCCGCCGCTGTTCAGCATCTCCGGCTACCTGATACGCCACGCCGTGGAAACGCTGCCGCGGCAGGCCGCCTGAAGCTTCGCCAAGGCACCGTGGCGCACCCCAGGGTATGCCACGGTAGGCGCGGCACTCGCCCTCCTTTATCTTAGTCTTCTATGCATTTTGAGAAGTTTGCAGGAGACGATGCGATGAAGTACGTGAAGGCCTGCATGGCCATGCTGCTGGCCGCGGGGGCGGGCGTGGCGGCGGCGCAAGGCGAGTGGCCGGGCAAACCGGTGACGGTGGTGGTGCCTTCCTCGCCCGGCGGCGGCACGGACACCTACGGCCGGCTGCTGGCGCAGCAGCTCACCGAGCAGCTCAAGCAGAGCTTCGTGGTGGACAACAAGCCCGGCGCCAGCGGCGCCATCGGTGCGACCTTCGTGGCCAAGGCGCCGCCGGACGGCTACACGCTGCTGGTGGCCTCCAATTCCTCGCTGGGCATCAACCCGGCGCTCTACAAATCGCTGAGCTACGACGTGTTCCGAGACTTCGCGCCGGTGACGCGCGGCGTGATCGCGCCCATGGTCGTCGTCGCCAATCCGGCCACGGGCCTCAAGACGCTGCGCGAGTTGCTGGAGCGCGGCAAGCGCGAGCCCGGCACGCTGTTCTACGGCACGGCCGGCGTCGGCAGCCCGCTCTACATCGGCGTACGCATGATGGAGACCGCCAGCGGCGCGCAGTTCAGCCACGTGCCCTACAAGGGCGTGGGCCCGGCCTACCAGGACCTGTTGGGCGGGCGCGTGCAGTTCATGCTCACGGACCTGGCCAGCGTTCGCCAGTACGTGGACGCCGGCAAGGTCTCGGCGCTGGCCATCACCGACAAGAGCAGCCTCCTGCCCAAGGTGCCCACGCTGGCCGAGGCCGGGCTGCCCGGCATCAAGGCGTTCACGTCCTTCTCCGTCATGGTGCCGGCCAAGACGCCGCCCGCGCTGGTGCAGCGCATCGCCGGTGAAATCCAGAAGGCCATGAAGGACCCCGGCCTGGTGCAGCGCCTGGAGCAGCAGGCGCTGCTGCCCGTGGCCGACACGCCCGCGCAGTTCGCCGCCTCGCTCAAGGAGGAGCAGCAGAACTGGGGCGGCTTCATCAAGCAGAACAACATCCAGCCGGAATGATCGACATGGCGAGCAACGCGAATCCGGAGCTCATCGCCGACCTGGTCGATGCCAACCACATCCTGTTCCACCAGGGCATCGTGGACGCCTTCGGCCACGTCAGCGTGCGGCATGACGCTGACCCGTCGCGCTTCCTGCTGGCGCGCAACATGGCGCCGGCGCAGGTGGCGGCGGGCGACATCGTCGAGTACCACGTGGACAGCGGCGAGGCGGTGGCGGCCGATGCGCCGCGGCCCTACCTGGAGCGCTTCATCCACAGCGAGATCTACAAGGCCCGCCCGGACGTGATGGCCGTGGTGCACAACCACTCGCCGGCGGTGCTGCCGTTTGGCGTCGTCAAGGGTGCGCGGCTGCGCCCGGCCTGCCACATGTGCGGTTTCCTGGGCGAAGGACCGCCGGTGTTCGAGATCCGCGAGCACGCCGGTGCGGCCACCGATCTGCTGATCCGCAACCGCGAGCTGGGCACGGCGCTGGCGCGCTCGCTGGGCCAGGAGCGCGTGGTGCTCATGCGCGGCCATGGCTGCACGGTGGTGGCGTCCTCGCTGCGGCTGGCCGTCTATCGCGCGGTCTATACCGAGGTCAACGCCAAGCTGCTGCTGCAGGCGCTGCCCTTGGGCGAGGTGGAGTACCTCACGCCGCAGGAGGCCGCCGCCGGCCACACCACCGAGGGGCAGGTGGACCGGCCCTGGAACCTCTGGAAGGCGCAGGCGCGGGAGGCCGCGGGCCGCTGAGCTGCCGGAGGCTTCAGCCGCCCGGCTGCGCCGTGCCGGCCAAAACAAAGTCCAGCATCCCGCGATCCACGGTTTCCTTTTCGAGCAGCAGCCGGTCCAGCAGCTCGCTCCTGCGCAGCAGGTAGCGGTCTTGCGTGGGCGACTGCTGGGTGTAGCCCAGGGCCGCGATGCCGCGCGGGATGATGGACACCTTGGCCACCCGGTCGGCCGTGGCGCGGTGCTCGGCCACCAGGGCGTGGCCGGCCTCGTGGTAGGCCACGAAGCGGCGCTCCTCGGGATTCATGACGCGATTGCGCTTCTCCAGCCCGGCCACGATGCGGTCCAGCGACTGCTCGAAGTCCTGCATGTCCACGGCCTCCTTGCCCTGGCGCGCGGCGCGCAGCGCGGCCTCGTTGACGAGGTTGGCCAAGTCGGCGCCGGCAAAGCCGGGGGTGCGCGCGGCCAGCGAGTCCAGCTCCACGGCCGGCGCCAGTTTGACCTGGCGCACGTGCACGTCCAGGATCTGGCGGCGGCCCTTCATGTCCGGCTTGTCTATGGAGACGTGGCGGTCGAAGCGGCCGGGGCGCAGCAGGGCCGGGTCGAGGATTTCCGGGCGGTTGGTCGCGGCCATGATGATCACGCCGCTGCGGCTGGTGTCGAAGCCGTCCATCTCCACCAGCAACTGGTTGAGCGTCTGCTCGTGCTCCTCGTGGCCGCCGCTGATGCCGCCCAGGCCGCGAGCCTTGCCCAGGGCGTCCAGCTCGTCGATGAAGACGATGCACGGCGCCCTGGCGGCGGCCTGCTCGAAGAGGTCGCGCACGCGCGCGGCGCCCACGCCCACGAACATCTCCACGAACTCCGAGCCGCTGAGCGAGAGGAAGGGCACGCCGGCCTCGCCCGCCACGGCCTTGGCCAGCAGCGTCTTGCCCGTGCCCGGAGCGCCCACGATGAGCACGCCCTTGGGGATGCGCCCACCCAGGCGCCGGTAGCGCTCGGGGTTCTGCAGGAACTCCACCACTTCCATCAGCTCTTCGCGGGCCTCGTCTATGCCGACGACGTCCTTGAAGGTCACGCCCGTCTCGCGCTGCATGTAGACCTTGGCCTTGCTCTTGCCGATGGACATCAGCCCGCCCGCGCCGCCCGCGCCGCCGGCGCCGCCCATGCGTTTCATGAGCAACCACCAGATGCCGAAGAACATCAGCGCCGGCGCCACCCAGGACAGCAGCATCGACAGCCACTTGCTCTCGCGCACGCTGCCGTAGCGCACCTTGGCCGCGTCGAGCTGCGGCACCAGCGTGGGGTCGTCCACCAGCACGGTGACGAAGCGGTGCTCCCCGCCCACGGCCCTGAGCTGCTCCAGCTTGTCCGGCGGCAGCGCCTTTTCCAGCCCCTCGACCCGCAGCGTGCCTTCGGCCAGGCCGTCGGCCATCACCAGCTCCTGCAGGCTGCCCGCGGCGATGGCCTGCTTGAGCTCGCTGTAGGTCAGCGTGAGCGTGTGGCGCGCGGTGATGAAGTCCTGCAGCAGGCTGATGAGGAACAGCGCCCCGATGACGTACCAGATGGAGAAGGTGGTCTGCTTCTTGTCCAGGGTGGGTGCGGGCATGGCGGGGCAATCCATCTGCTCGGCGATGAAGCCCATTGTGCTGGGCAAGGCCCACGCGCTTCACGGCGGCAGCCGCAGCCGCCACCATGCGGTCATGAATCCGCGCCAAGCCGAAGGAACAGCCCTCCGCCGCGCTGGCGCAGGCTTTACAGGACAGCCGCCGCGACACGCTGGCCACGTTCGCGCTGCACGAGGCCTCGTCCCTGGCGCGGGCGCAGCCGGCGTCGGCGGACCACAACCCGCCGCGGTGGGAGCTGGGCCACGTGGACTGGTTCCAGGCCCACTGGACCACGCGCAACCCGCAGTGCGCGCGCGGCGCGGCGGCCGATCCCGAGGCGCCCCGCCGCCCGCCGCTGCGCGCGGGCGCCGACGCGCTGTACGACTCCAGCCGGGTGGCGTCCACGCTGCGCGCACGGCTGCCGCTGCCGCCCGCCGAGGCGCTGCACGGCGACCTCGCGGCGCAGTTGGCGCTGACGCTGCAGGCCTTGAACGAGGCCGCGCCGGACGACGCCGGCCTCTACTTCTTCCGCCTGGCGCTGCTGCACGAGGACATGCACCACGAGGCCGCGCTGTGGCTGGCGCACTCGCGCGGCCTCCCGGTGGCCGATGCGCGCTGGCAGCCCGCGCCGCTGGCGGGCGCGCGCACGCCGCTGCCCATGGAGTCCGGCACGTACCGCCTGGGCGGTGCGCCGGACGGCGGCTTTGCCTTCGACAACGAACTGGCCGGGGAAGACGTGGCCTTGCCGGCCTGCGACATCGACAGCCGCGCCGTGAGCTGGAGCGAGTTCCTGCCCTTCGTCGAGGCCGGCGGCTACCGCGACGAGCGCTGGTGGATGGGCGAAGGTCGCCCGTGGTGGCAGGCGCGGCAACCGCAAGGGCCGGCCGGCCTGCGCCGCGAGGGCGGCGCCTGGTGGCGGTGGCTGTGGGGCGCCTGGCGGCCGCTGGACGTTCGCGAGGCGGCCTGCCACCTCAACCGGCACGAGGCGCGGGCCTGGTGCGCCTGGGCCGGGCGCCGGCTGCCCAGCGAGGCCGAGTGGGAAGCGGCGGTGCAGGCGCATCCGGCCGCCTTCGACTGGGGCGCCGTGTGGGAGTGGACAGACAGCGGGTTCAGGCCGTATCCCGGGTTCGCGCCGCATCCCTACCGCGACTACTCCGCGCCCTGGTTCGGTGCCCGCGCCGTGCTGCGCGGCGGCTCCTTCGGCACGCAGCCGCGGCTGCATCACGTGCGCTACCGCAACTTCTTCGCACCCGAGCGGCAGGACGTGTTCGCGGGCTTTCGCAGTTGTGCCGTGCGGCCGGCCCTACGCTGAGCGACGCCACGCCGCCGCGCGCCCGTGCGCCGAGGCGGGACACTGCGGGGGCTGCGCACAATGGCGGACTCGGCTGGCGCAGGCGCTGCGCGGCCGGCGACAGCCTGGAGGAGACATGGACACGCAGGACGACGCCACCACGCAGTGGCTGAACATTGGCGAGGCGGCGGCGCGCTCCGGCGTGTCGGCCAAGATGGTGCGGCACTACGAATCGCTGGGCCTGTTGCCGCGGGTGCGGCGCACGGAGGCCGGCTACCGCCAGTACGGCGAGGCGGAGGTGCACACGCTGCGCTTCATACGGCGGGCGCGCGACCTGGGCTTCGGCATGGCGGAGATCGCCGAGCTGCTGCGCCTGTGGCAGAACCGCCGCCGCAGCAGCGCCGAGGTCAAGCGCATCGCCCAGGCCCGCGTGGCCGACCTGGAGCGCCGCATCGCCGAGATGACGGCCATGAAGGACACGCTGGCGCAGCTCGTCCACTGCTGCCAGGGGGACCACAGGCCGGATTGCCCGATATTGGAGGATTTGGGGCAGTGAAAGGGGCGCGGCACGGCGGGCCGCGAGAAGAACGTCGTGATACCCGCCAGCCCGTTTCGCCCTACTTATGCGCCCGCAACCACTTGTCGAACTGCACGATCTCTCGCTTCTGGTCGCGGATGATCTTCTGCGCCATGGCCCTCATCTCCGGCGACTTGGCCTGCTTCAGGTAGGCCTGCGACATCTCCACGGCCTGCTGGTGGTGCATGCGCATCATGGCGGCGAAGTCGCGGTCCAGGTTGCCGGTGGGCTTCATGTCCTGCATGGCCTGCGCGCCGTGGCGCATGGCCTGGTGCATGTCCATCTGGCCGGCGCCGCCGTGCAGGGGGCCGGACGCGGCCGCGCCGCCATGCATGGGTGCCGAAGCCGGCTGCGCCAACGCGGCGCCGCTTGCCAGCAGCGTGAGGCCGCTCACCGCCAGTGCACACAATGACCGTTGAAACCGTGATGCCGCCGCCATCGCGTACTCCCGAAGTGAAGGCGATGCCCGGTTGGCAAGCCACATTCCCGTCAGCGCAGCCGGCCAGGAGTGCGGGCGTCGCGGTTCAGCGGCTCACTCTTCCCGCTCCACCGTGAACACCGCACTGGCCGCCAGGTACTGGCGCGCGTAATCCAGCTCGCCGCGCGCCTGGGCGTGCAGGGTCAGCAGCGGCTGCCCAACGGCCACCCGCTGGCCCAGCTTCACGTGCAGCTCCAGCCCGGCCACGGCCACGTTGGGCGCACCGGCCAGGGCGGCCAGGCGGGCCAGGCGGCGGCTGTCCATGGCCGTCACGCGGCCGCTCCACTGCGCCAGCGCGGGCTCGCGCAGCGCGGCGCGCGGCGGCTCGCGAAAACCGCCCTGCGCCTCGCAGATCGCCAGGAACTTGCGCCACGCCGCGCCCTGCGCCAGCAGCCGCGCAGCCACCGCCGGCCCCTCGCCCGCGGGCACCCGGCCGCAGAACTCCAGCAGCGCCGCGGCCAGCGCCACGCCCTTGTCGCGCAGGTCGGCCGGCGCGTCCGCGCGGCCCTGCAGCACGGCCAGCACGTCGTGCGCCTCCAGCGCCGGGCCCATGCCGCGGCCCACGGGCTGCGTGCCGTCGCTGCGCAGCACGCGCGCGTGCAGGCCATGGGCCTGCGCCACCACCTCCAGCAGCGCCTTCAGGCGCACGAAGTCCGCCTCGCCGCGCACCTTGGCGGTGGGGCCCACGGGCACGTCCAGCAGCACGTGGGTGGAGCCCGCGGCGATCTTCTTGGACAGCACCGAGGCCACGAGCTGCGCGTCGCTGTCCAGGTCCAGCGGGCGCTCCACGCGGATGAGCACGTCGTCGGCCGGGCTCAGCGCCAGCGCGCCGCCCCAGGCCAGGCAGCCGCCCTCGCGCGAGACCACGCGGCGCAGCGTGGGCAGGTCCAGCGCCACGGGGGCCATGGTCTCCATCACGTCGGCCGTGCCCGCGGGCGAGGTGATGGCGCGCGAGGACGTCTTGGGCACCACCAGCCCGGCCGCCGCGGCAATCGCCACGACGATGGGCGTGGTGCGGTTGCCCGGCAGCCCGCCCACGCAGTGCTTGTCGCCGGTCACCGCGCCCGGCCAGGCCAGGCACTCGCCCACCTCCACCATGGCGCGGGTGAGCTCTATGGTTTCCTGCACGTCCATGCGGCCGCCCGCGCAGGCGGTGAGGAAGGCGGCGATGTGCACGTCCGGGTAGCGGCCCGCGGCCACGTCGCCCACGATGGCGGCCAGCGACGCCGCGTCCAGCCGGTGGCCGTAGATCTTGGCGCGCACGCGGCTCATGGACTCCAGCACCGGCGCGTGCGCCACGTCCACGTCGTCGCCGGGGCGCGCGCCCAGCGCCTGCCAAGCGCTGTTGCTCAGGCCCGCCTCGTCCGGCGCCAGCCGCCCGCCGTCCACCACGTTGAGCGTGGCGATCAGCGAGCGCCCGCGCAGCCGCAGCTCCACTCGCGACAGCGCCGTGAAGCCTTCGGCGCAGCACACGGGGCCCTCGCGCGGCATGTAGATGACGAACTCCTGCGAGGTGTCTATGCCCATGCGCACCACGCGCAGCGCCGGCGCGCCGGCCGGCCCGCCCGGCATCAGGCAGCTCATGCGCCCAGCTCCACGGTGCGCCCAAGCAGCGGCACCGTGACGGGCCAGTGCAGCTCGTGCTCCACGCGGCGGCGCAGCGCGTCGGCCGCCGCGGGCTCGCCGTGAGTGACGAACACGCGGCGCGGCGCCTGCGGGCTGGAGCGCAGCCAGGCCAGCAGCTGATCCGCGTCCGCATGGGCCGAGAGCCCGCTGAGCGACGCCACCTCGGCGCGCACGGGCACGTCCTGGCCAAAGATGCGCAGCGTCTTCTCCCCGGCCAGCAGCCGCGCGCCGCGCGTGCCCCCGGCCTGGTAGCCCACCAGCACCACGGTGTTGCGCCGGTCCGGCAGCCGCTGCGCCAGGTGGTGCAGCACGCGCCCGCCGGTGGCCATGCCGCTGGCGGAGATGACCACCGCCGGGAAGCGCGCGGACGACAGCGCCCGCGACTGCGGCGCCGTGCGCACCATCTGCGCCGCGCCGCACATGGCCGCGCACTCGCGCGGCGAGAGCCGGTGCTCGCCGGGGTGGCGGCCGTAGAGGGCCGTGGTGTCTATGGCCATGGGGCTGTCCAGGAACACGGGCAGCTCGGGGATGGCCCCGGCCTCGCGCAGCCGGTGGACCATGAGCAGGACGAGCTGCGCGCGGCCCACCGCGAAGGCCGGCACCAGCACCGTGCCGGCGCGCGCCGCGGTGCGGTTGATGACGCCGGCCAGCGCCGCCATGGCGTCCTCGGCCGGGTGCAGCCGGTCGCCGTAGGTGGACTCCACGACGATCCAGTCCGCGCGCGGCGCGGCTTCGGCCTCGCGCATGAGGGGGTCGTCCGGCCGGCCCAAGTCGCCGGAGAAGAGCAGCGTGCGGCCCTCGGCCTCCAGCGTGAGCGAGGCCGCGCCCAGGATGTGGCCGGCGCGGCTGAAGCGGGCGGTGACGCCGGGGATGACTTCGGTGGCCGTGTGCAGCGGCAGCGGCTGCAGGTGGCGCAGGGCGCGCTGCGCGTCCTCGCTGGTGTAGAGCGGCTCGGCCGGCAAGTGGCGCGAGGTGTGGTGGCGGTTGGCGTAGGCGGCGTCCTCCTCCTGGATGTGGGCGCTGTCCGGGAGCAGCAGCCCGCAGAGGTCCGCGGTGGCGGGCGTGACGAGCACGGGCCCCGTGAAACCCTGGCGGACGAGCAGCGGCAGGGCGCCGACGTGGTCCAGGTGGGCG
This sequence comes from Azohydromonas lata, assembly GCF_034427735.1. Taxonomy (NCBI): domain Bacteria; kingdom Pseudomonadati; phylum Pseudomonadota; class Betaproteobacteria; order Burkholderiales; family Sphaerotilaceae; genus Azohydromonas; species Azohydromonas lata. The sequence continues at coordinate 14,811 of NZ_JAXOJX010000095.1, read as the reverse complement.
TGGGTGAGCAGCACGGCGTCCACCTCGCCGGGGGCGAAGGGCAGCGGCTCCCAGTTGAGCTCGCGCAGCGGCTTCCAGCCCTGGAACAGCCCGCAGTCCACCAGCAGCCGCCGGCCGCGGTGCTCCACCAGGTACTTGGAGCCGGTGACGGTGCCGGCAGCGCCGTGAAAGCCGAGCTTCATGCGCCACCTCCCGCTGAACGGCGGGCGGCGCCGGCCCGGGGCTGCTGAAGACGGTGGCCGGCCCGGCCAAGCCGGCGGCACCCGTTGAAGGCCAGGAAGAAGGCGTGCTGCATGGACGGCTCCCCGCGTTTTTCAGCCGCCGCTTGGGGCGCGGGCGGCCCGTGCGGGCCAGCATAGGAGGCAGCGCGGCGAGCGGCTTGAGCGGGATCAAGCCCGCAGCGCTGTGGCAACACGACTTGTAGGAGGCCCGCTTGCGGGCCGAAATCGTCGCCCGGCGGCTGCAATTCGGCCCGCAAGCGGGCCTCCTACAAGCCGAAGCGGCGCAGCCAGAGCAGGCCTGCTGTCAAAGCCACTCTACGTCCCACCAGGGATAGTCTCCGACCCGTTCACACAGTCCAGCACGCAGAGGATTGGCGACGATGTAGCGGGCGATGCCGCGAAGCTCCTCTTCCTGGCGAACACCCTGGTCAAAGAAGCCTGCCTGCCAGACCGGGGATGTGCGTGGATCAAGCCCACGTACGGCATGCGCACTGGCTGACTTGAAACGGTTCACCGTGCCTGACAGGTTTGCACGAACGCCTAAAGTAAAGAGCCAGTGCAAGTGGTCAGGCATCAAAACCCAGGCGTGCGAATGCAGCCAACCGCCGTCATGCATGTCACGCATTACACGAATGACAACGCGGGCCACCTCGGGAACAGCGAACATTGGGCGCCGAGCTTGCGTCGCGGAGATGACGTGATAGGCCTGGCCTGGCAGCGAAGCCCTTCCAATACGCAATCGTTGCTGATGCGCCATGCCTGAAAGTGTCACTGCATGCAGGCTGGCCTGGAACTGTGCCCGTGCTGGAGAAAGGTTCGGCCCGCCAGCGGGCCTCCTACAAGCCGTGGCGCGGCACGGCTTGTTGTTACCGAGGGAACGATCCTTTCCAGCAGCCTGGAAACGTTCCATCTGCAGGAAAGGTCCTGTAGCCCTTTATGACACCCAATGCCGCGGGAGCATTGCAGCGCGCCATGTAGGAGGCCCGCTTGCGGGCCGAATTGCAGCCGGTCCACGATTCGGCCCGCAAGCGGGCCTCCTACAAGCCAAATAGCATGACCGCACCGTCGTTGCCGATGACAACAGCCGGTCTCGAAAACCCGGAGGCGCCGCATGTGGAGCCATCATCCAGGCCCGACCCTTCACGCCGCCTTGTGGGCCCCGCCGTCCCACTCGGCCAGCAGCCGCTGCATGTCACCCAGGCTGCCCTCGGCCGCCTCCCGCAGCCGCGCCAGCAGCCCGGCTTCTTCCTGCGGCGACGCCGTCGCGCCGGCCAGGGCGTGCTCCAGCGCCAGCATCGCGCCTTCCAGGGGAGCAGCGCCCACCATGGCGGCCACGCTGCGGCGGCTGTGCAGCAGCGCCACGGTCCGCGGCCGCTGCCCCTGGGCCAGCAGCGCCTCGCACTCCGCCGCCAGGGTCGCCAACTGCTGCACCGCCGGCGCCAGCAGCCGCAGGTACAGCGCCGCGTTGCCGTCCAGCCGCTGCAGCGCGGCACGCGCATCCAGCCACGCGGACGGCGCGCCGTCCGGCCCGAAGCCTTGCGCGATGTCGGCCGCCCCTGAATCCGCACTTGCCGTCGAGCCGGCCGGCTCCGGCGCGCAAACCGGTTGGGGCGGCGGGGTCGCCTCAGCCGGCGCGCCGTGCGCCGAGCGCCCGCTGAGCCGGCGCAGCACGCGCACCACGAAGTCCAGCTCGAAGGGCTTGCCGATGTGCTCGTCCATGCCGGCGGCCAGGCAGGCGGCGCGGTCGGCGTCCATGGCGTTGGCCGTCATGGCGACGATGGGCAGCCGCTCCCCCCCGGGCAGCGCCCGCAGCGCGGCCGTCGCGCCGAACCCGTCCATATCGGGCATCTGCAAGTCCATCAGCACCACGTCGAAGCCTGCGGGCGACGCCTGCACCGCCGTCACGCCCTCGCGCCCGCCGTGCGCCAGCGTCACCTGCGCGCCCTCCAGGCGCAGCAGCTCCAGCGCCACCTCGCGGTTGAACTCGTTGTCCTCCACCACCAGCACGCGCAGGCCTTGCAGGCGCGGCGCAGCGGCCGGCGGCGCCGCCGCCGCGGCATCGTGCGGCCCTGCGGCGACCGGCGCCACCGCGCCGGCCTCGGCCACCGGCAGCGACAGCCGGAAGCTGAAGACGCTGCCCTGCCCCGGCGTGCTGCGCACCGCCAGCTCGCCGCCCATGAGCTGCACCAGCTGGCGGCTGATGGGCAGCCCCAGGCCCGTGCCGCCGTAGCGGCGCGCCGTGGAGGCCTCGGCCTGGCCGAAGTCCTCGAAGATGCGCGCCAGCACCTGCGGCTCCATGCCTATGCCGCTGTCGCGCACCGACGCCTCCACCACCGCGGCGTCCCCGCGCCGCTCCAGCAGCGCCAGCCGCAGCACGATGTCGCCCGCGGCGGTGAACTTCACCGCGTTGCTGCCCAGGTTCACCAGCACCTGGCGCAGCCGCAGCACATCGCCTACCAGCGCGGCGGGCAGCGCCTCGTCCAGCTCCACGCGCAAGTCCACCGGCTTGCCTTCCAGGCCCGGCGACAGCAGCTCGGCCACCTCCTGCAGCAGCGGCGCGGGCTGGAAGGGCTGCGGGTCCAGCTCCATGCGGCCGGCCTCGATCTTGGACAAGTCCAGCACCGCGTTGAGCAGCCCAAGCAGCGAGCGCGCGGCGCGCTCGGCCTTGGCCGCGTGCGCGTCCTGCGCGGGCGTCAGCGCCGCGCGGCGCAGCACGCCCAACAGGCCCAGCACCGCGTTCATGGGCGTGCGTATCTCGTGGCTCATGCTGGCCAGGAACAGGCTCTTGGCGGCGGTGGCGGCTTCGGCCTCGTCGCCGCGGCGGCGCAGCAGCTCGTTGCTGTGCTCCAGGCGGCGCTGCGTGTCCTTGAGCTCCGTGACGTCCACGCCCACCACCACCACGCCCTGCACCTGGCCCCCGTCCCAGTCCGGCAGATAGTGCAGCCAGTAGTGCGCCACCTGGCCGTCGGCCTTGGCGCGGCTGCGCTCCAGCCGCTGCGGCTGGCCCTGCAGCGCCAGCCGCATGTGCGGCTCGTCCGTCAGGTAACGCTCCTCGCCCAGGAGCTCGCGCAGCGACAGGCCCGCCATCTGCGCGGGCGTGCGGCCCAACCAGGCCACGTGCGCCTGGTTGGCGAAGGTGCAGCGCAGCGCCGGCGTCCAGTACGACACCACGCCCGGGATCTGGTCCGTCACCAGCCGCATGAAGCGCTCGTTGCGGAAGAGCTCGTAGCGCAGGGCGTGCTCGCGGCTGATGTCCTGCAGCGCGCCGGCCACGCCGGTGATGCGGCCCTGCGCGTCGCGCGTGGCCTCGCCCTGGGAGCGCACCCACACCGGCGAGCCGTCGGCGCGGCGCAGCAGCATCTCCTCGTCCCAGGGCGTGCCGTGCAGGGCGCACTCGTGGACGAGCTGCTGCATGCGGTCCCAGGCCGCGCCCGGATAGAAGCGCCGCACCTCCTGGGCCGCAACGCGGTCGCGGCGCACCGGCACGCCGTGGATGCGGCAGGTCTGCGCCGACCAGCGCACGTCGTGCGTGGCCAGGTCCAGCTCCCAGCCGCCCACGCCCGCCACGCGGCCGGCGCGATCCAGCATGGCCTCGCTCTGGCGCAGCGTGTGCTCGGCCTGGCGCACCGTGTCGTCGCGCTCGCGCCTCAGGCGCAGCGCCAGCAGCAGCGCGCGCGAGCGCCCGCCGGCCAGCCGGCCCACCACCAGCGCCATGCACAGGCTCAGCACCGAGCCGGCCGCGGCGGTCCAGTGCTCGTCCGCGCGGCTGATGGCGGCCTCGAAAGCCGGGGTGGCGCGCATGTCCAGCCGCAGCTCCCGCCCGCCCACGTGCAGCCGGTGGCCGGACTGGAACAGCGGCTCGCCCGCCGCCGCCGCGTTGCCGCCGCGCCACAGCAGCGGGCTGTCACCTTGCGGGCCGTCGAAAAGCCGCAGCTCGAAGTTCCGCCCCCAGCGCTGCTGCACCGGCGCCAGCAGCTCGGCCACCGCCAGGTGCGCCCCCAACAGGCCGGCGATCTCGGCGCGGCGGCGCGGCGGCGCGGCGGCGTCGGTGCTGCCGCGGTACAGCGGCAGCAGCATGAGGTAGCCCGCCCGCGGCGCCGCGTCGGCCAGCAGCGGCTGCGACAGCGTCACCTCGCCCTGCGCCACCGCGCGCTCCAGGGCCTGGCGCCGCACCGGGTCGCGGCCCAAGTCCTCGCGCGCGTCCGCAGGCCACCCCTGCGCGGGCTCGACAAAGCGCACCACCCAACGGCCCTCGCCCGCCTCCACGGCGGGCGCGCCGGCCGGGGCGTCATCCTCGCGTCCCGCGGCGGCCACCACGTACTGCACGAAGCTGAAGCCCTTGACCCCGGGCACGCGCTGCAGCAGCCGGGCCGCGCGCACGCAGGCGCCAAAGGCGGCCTCGTCCAGCGCGGGATAGGCGGCGTACAGGCCACGCAAGGCCTCCAGTCCGTGCCGCGCCTGGTCGAAGCGCTCCAGCACGTCGGCCTCCAGGGCCTGCGCCTCGCGTTCGAGCTGCCGCGCGGCGCGCGCGTTGGTGTCCTCACGCACCTGCCGCACGGCCACGCCGGTGAGCAGCAGCCCCGCCCCCAGCACCAGGGCGGCGAGCAGCACGGGACGCATGCGCAGCGACAAGGGTCCGGGAAGCACGGACCCGACCGGAAGATTCATAGGACAACAACCGGCCGCCGCGGTTGGGGCCATGCATGGACGAGGCGCCGCATCGCGCAGCCCCCCAAAGGGGGGCCATTGTCGCCATGCCCCCTGGCCGGCGCCAAACCGCCGGCGGGAGGACCGGCACGGTTTCCGGGCTTTACGGAAAAAACCAGCTTTTTGCGCTAGCGGGCACGCAGGCCGTCGCGCGCCTGCATGAGCGCAAAGCCCAGCAGGTTGAGCCCGGGCCAGCGCCCGGGGCGGCGCGCATCGGGATGGGCGGCGCTCAGGCCCGTGCCCCAGACGGCGTTCAGGGGGTTGGCCTGCGCCAGCACGGCGCCGCCCGTGGACAGCAGCCACTCGCGCAGGGCCGGGTGCTGGCCGAACTTCGCCAGGCTGGCGCGCAGGACGATGGCGTAGCGGTGGCGCGCCCAAGCGGCCTCGTCGAAACCCTGCACCTCGCGGCCCAGCGCCTTGGCCTCGCCCGGGGTGTAGGCGCTGCCCATGCGGCCATGCTGCGCGCGGCCGCGGGCGCGGCGGCTGATGGAGCGCAAGCCTGCTTTCGGTTACGCGCTTCCCCCGCTTCCGCGCTGTGCGCGGCCGCCGTCGCGACCCAGCATGGAAGCCGCCGTTGCGCGCCGGCGAGCCGCCTTCGCGGCCTGCCCGGGAGAGGGTCGCAACGCCAGGAGATGGCCCATGCCCAAGCACCCCGCCGCCGCACGCGCGGCCCAAGCCGACCGCCCCATCCCGCCGCGCCGTGCCGCGCTGGCCTACCTGGCCTGCCTGGCGCACGGGTCCCCAAGAGCCGGTCTGGGTCTGGCCGGCCTGCTGGGCGCCCTGGGGGCCCTGGGCGGCTGCGGCGGCGGCCAGGACGGCGCATCCCCCGCCGACACCGCCGCCGACACCGAGACGGCGCAGCAACTGGCGGCCGGCGCGGCGGCGTTCAACGGCGGGCCGCGCGCGCACGTGGAGGGCGCCTTCGGACCCGTCTTCACCTGGCCCGTGATGCCCATACACATGGCGCTGCTGCCGGACGCGCGGGTGCTGGCCTACGGCACCGACCGGCTTGGGCGCCAGGGCGCGGGCCTGCTCTACACCGTGTGGGACCCGGCCCTGGGCCTTGGGCCGGAGGCCTTCACCACGCTGCCCAACCAGACCGGCACCGACGTGTTCTGCGCCGCGCAGGCGCTGCTGCCCGGCGGCCAGGTGATGCTGGTGGGCGGCGACCTGGACCGCGGCGGCACCACCAACGAGGGCAACCCCGACGTCAACCTGTTCGACCCGGCCACCAACCGGCTCGCGCGCGCCGGTGCCCTGGCCTACCCGCGCTGGTACCCCACGCTGGTGCTCACGCCCGCGGGCGAGCGCGTGGTGCTGGGCGGGCGCATGCGCGTGCTGCGCAGCGGCGGCGTGGTGGTGGGCCGCGAGGTGGCCAGCACGCCGGAGGTGTTCACGCCCGGCCAGGGCTGGCGCCGCCTGGCCGGCGCGGCCAGCGACGAGGCCTACGGCGAGACGGCCGACAGCTTCTATTACCCGCGGGCCTGGGTGGCGCCGCGGGGGGACGTGTTCATCCTCGGCCACGACGGGCAGCTCTTCAGCCTGGACGTGCGCGGCGCGGGCAGCCTCTCGCGCTGGAGCGCCTGGGTGCCGCCGGCCAACATGCGGCTGCCCTCGGCCATGTTCGCGCCGGGGCGCATCCTGTCGCTGCGCGGCAGCCGCCGCGCGGTGGTGCTGGACCTCAACGGCGCGGCGCCGCGCGTGCAGGCCACCGCCGCCGTGCCCACCAACCGCCAGTGGGGCGGCGCCACGGTGCTGGCCGACGGGCAGGTGTGGGTCAACGGCGGCTCCGTCACGCCCAACCGGCTGGCCGACGCGCACTACGCGGGCGAGCTGTGGAACCCGGCCACCGGGCTGTGGACACGCACGGCGCGCGCCGCTCAGGCGCGGCTCTACCACTCCGCCGCGCTGCTGCTGGCCGACGGCAGCGTACTCACCGGCGGCGGCGGCGCGCCGGGGCCGCTGACGCAGCTCAACGGCGAGATCTATTACCCGCCCTACCTGTTCATGGCCGACGGCTCCGGCCGCCTGGCCCCGCGCCCCGCGGTGGCCGCGCCCGCGCAGGCGCGGCTGGGCAGCGAGCTGGCGCTCACGCTGGCCGCGGGCACCACGGCCCGCCGCGTGACGCTGCTGCGCGCGGGCTCGGCCACGCATGCGCTCAACGTGGAACAGCGCTTCACCAGCCTGGCCTTCACCCAGGACGGCACGCGGCTGCGCGCCGCGCTGCCCGCCTCGCCCAATCTATTGCCGCCGGGCCACTACCTGCTTTTCGTATTCGACGCCCAAGGCGTGCCGTCACCGGCCAGCATATTGCACCTCAGCACTCCAGCCTGACGACACCATGACGCCGACTTATTCCCAATGACACGGATCGGCAGTTTCATCCCCGGAATTTCGTGATTTTCAGAATATATAAACGAAGCTCAATTTTTTCGAACATGGATTTGTCGAAAACTTGACTTCATTCAGGGCGGCGAATGCCCGAGAGTTTTCAGGCCTGTCCGGAAATGCATTTCATATTGACGTGCCGACGCCCAGGCCAATATCGGCCTTGGTTATTGGGCGCAGGCGGCAAACGGCTGCCGGCGCTCAGCGGCAGGACAGGCGAATCAAGCCGCGTTGCCGACGGCGGCGGGCATGGCGGCCAGCCTTTCGCGGCCCAGGGCCACGATGGCCTCGCTGAGCTCGCGCGCGACGGGCGGCTCGTCCTGCCAGTGGTGCCAGTACAGGGCCACGCGCACGGGGTGCGCGGGCGCCAGGTCCACCAGGTCCGGCGGCAGCGCGGCGGCGCCTTCGGGGTTGAGCTGCAGCATGGGCACCAGGCCATAGGCGCAGCCCGCGCGCACCGCCGCCAGGACGGCGCCGGGCGCGGGCAGGTAGTGGCGCGGGTAGCGGTCTATGCGCATGCCGAAGCGCGCCTGCAGGAACTCGTCGTGCAGCCCGTCGCGGCGGTTGAAGAGCACGGCCGGCGTCTCCAGCGCGGACTGCAGCGTCAGCCCCTCTGGGAAGGCGCGCCCGGCCAGCGCGGTGCTGGCCAGGCAGCGGTATTCCATGACGCCCAGCGCGTCGGCCACGAAGCCCGTGGATGCCTTGCTGGCGGTGGAGATGCAGCCTATGGCCTCGCCCCGCGCCAGCCGCTCCAGGGTGTGGTCCTGGTCCTCGGCAATGATCTCCAGCGCCACGCGCGAGTGCTGCAGCAGCGGCGTGCGCAGCAGCGGCGCCAACCAGCTCGCCATCGAGTCGGGGTTGACGGCGATGCTCAGCGGCACGGGCCCGCGCCCGTCGCCGCCGGGCGCGATCTGGCGCAGCGTGGAATCCTCCAGCAGGCGCAGCGCGCGGATATGGCCCAACAGGATTTCGCCCGCAGGCGTGGGCACCACGGGCTTTTGGCGGACCAGCAATATGGAGGACACCGATTCCTCCAGCAGCTTGATGCGCTGAGAAACGGCGCCGCGGCTCAGGCTGAGTATGGCGGCGGCCCTTTCAAAACTGCCTTCCTCGACGATGGTTGCGAAGGTATGTAATTGTTGGCGGTCCAGCATGCCGGCACTCTCGGTCACGTCACGTCGCCAATGATCGCATTTTCTCCCGCCGACTTTCTCTTGCCGGCGTGAAAAATTGCCGCACGGTCAAATGCGCTGTTACAAACGGCAATCCAGGTCAAGCGCAGTTTTCACGCTTGCGCGGCAAATGCGCTCGCCAATATGAACCACGCGCAACGCACCGGCGCGGCAGGGGCGGCCGGTGCCGGCGGCCTACCCCGCGGGACCGGGCTTGCTGCACGGCGCCCGTCCGCACGGGCATGCCGCTCGCTGCGCAGCGGGGGGCGGCCCGCCCAGGGGCCGCCCCGGCGGCGCGGACAATGACCGCATTCCCCGCAAACGCATCACCTGACCCTCCAGAACCCGCCCAAAACCATGAGCCAGGACCGCTTCCACAACCTCTACACCCACGGCTTTGTCCGCGTGGCCGTCTGCGTGCCCAAGCTGCGCCTGGCCGACCCGCGCCACAACGCGCAGGAGACGCTCGCGCTGCTGCGCGCCGCGCACGCGCAGCGCGCGGCGGTGGCGCTGTTCACCGAGCTGGGCTTGACGGGCTACACCTGCGACGACCTCTTCCACCAGCGCGTGCTGCTCGACGAGAGCGAGGCCGCCCTGGCGCAACTGCTGCGCGACTCGGCCGAGCTGCCCACGCTGGCCGTGGTGGGCCTGCCGCTGCGGGTGGACGAGCGGCTCTTCAACTGCGCCGTGGTGTTCCAGCGCGGGCGCATCCTGGGCGTGGTGCCGAAAACGTACCTGCCCAACTACGGCGAGTTCTACGAGGGGCGGCAGTTCAACGCCGGCTTCAACGCGATTGCCGGCGAGGTGACCCTGGCCGGCCAGACCGCTCCCTTCGGCTCGGAGCTGCTGTTCCAGGCCGAGGACCAGCCGCTGCTGAAGATCCACGTGGAAATCTGCGAGGACGGCTGGGTGCCCATCCCGCCCTCCACCTACGGCGCGCTGGCGGGCGCCACGGTGCTGCTCAACCTCTCGGCCTCCAACATCACCATAGGCAAGGCCGGCTACCGGCACGAGCTGGTGGGCCTGCACTCGGCACGGTGCCTGGCGGCCTACCTCTACAGCGCGGCGGGCCCGGGCGAATCGAGCAACGACATGGCCTGGGACGGCCACGGCCTGGTCTATGAGAACGGCACGCTGCTGGCCGAGACCGAGCGGTTCGCGCAGGACAGCCAACTCATCACCGCCGACCTGGACCTGGAGCGGCTGCAGCACGAGCGCATGCGCATGACCACCTTCGGCCAGACGGTGGGCCGCCACCGCGACGCCTTGCAGGGCTGGCGCGTGGTGGGCTTCACGGCCGAGCTGCCCATGGCCGAGACACTGCCGCTGCAGCGCCACGTGCCGCGCATGCCCTATGTGCCCAGCAACCCGGCACAGCGCGACGAGCGCTGCCGCGAGGTGTTCAACATCCAGGTGCAGGCGCTGGTGCAGCGGCTGCGCTCGGCCGGCATCACCAAGCTCGTCATCGGCGTCTCCGGCGGCCTGGACAGTACGCATGCGCTGCTGGTGTGCGCCAAGGCGGTGGACCTGATGGGGCTGCCGCGCAGCAGCATCCTGGGCTACACCATGCCGGGCTTTGCCACCAGCGGGCGCACGCTGGACCAGGCGCTGCGGCTGATGGAGGCCATAGGCTGCGCGTCGCAGCAGATCGACATCCGGCCGAGCTGCCTGCAGATGCTCAAGGACCTCAACCACCCCGCCGGCCGCGGCGAGGCCGTGTACGACGTGACCTTCGAGAACGTGCAGGCCGGCGAGCGGACCAACCATTTGTTCCGCCTGGCCAACATGCACGGCGGCATCGTGATCGGCACGGGCGACCTCAGCGAGCTGGCGCTGGGCTGGTGCACCTACGGCGTGGGCGACCACATGTCGCACTACGGCGTGAACGCCAGCGTGCCCAAGACGCTGATGCAGTACCTCGTGCGCTGGGTGGCCGACACCGGCCAGGTGGGCGAAGCCGGCAGCCAGGTGCTGCTGGACATCCTGGCCACGGAAATCAGCCCGGAGCTGGTGCCGGGCGGCGGCGAGGGGCAGCAACCGGCGCAATCCACGGAAAGCTTCGTCGGTCCCTACGAATTACAGGATTTCAACCTTTTCCATTTGCTGCGCTACGGGTTCGACCCGTCCAAGATCGCCTTCCTGGCCCACCACGCCTGGTGCAGCGGCGAACATGCCAAATATTCCTTGGCGGACGTGAAGAAGCATTTGCAGACTTTCCTCAAGCGTTTCTTCGCCAACCAGTTCAAGCGGACCTGCGTGCCGAATTCGCCCAAGGTGGGGTCGGGCGGTTCGCTGTCGCCGCGGGGGGATTGGCGGGCGCCGTCGGATGCGTCGGCGGCGGCCTGGCTGGGGGAGTTGGAGAGGAATGTGCCGGAGGCGTAAAAAAACGCCAGCTCAAATCAAATTGTGGCGGATTGCGTTTAAATCAGCGACAAAATCGTGGCGGCTTGTTTTCAACAAGCCCGTCCACCCGGCGCCCCCAGCGTGAGATTGAACACCTCGCGCGCCAGGCTCAATTCCTCCTTCGCCCCGCCACGCATTTCGCTGATGGGTTTGAAAACACCCTCGGTCTCGGCAATCGCCTTCTTGGGCGCCTCGAAGGTATTGAAGCGCAGCAGGTGCACCCGGACAGGCCCGCCCTCGGCCTGGAACCACTGGTTGAATTGGGCGTCGATATTCAATTCGGCCACACTCAAATTCAGCTTCTGCGCAATCGCGGCCCGCACGGCCTCGGGTTCATGGGCCGGCTCCACCACCGCCGGCGGCTCCATGGGCGTTGCACCTTCCGGCAGCGCCGCCGGCGCCAGCACCGTTTTGCCCCAGCGGGCAAACAGCAGCGCCGCGCTGTAACTGTCGAAATGGGTCAGCAGGACGCGGTTGCGGTCCAGAATTTCGGCGCCAGAGCTCATGCTTCAATCCTCGTGAAAAGCGGCACCCCGGCCACTTTGCCAAGGCTTGGCGACAAGGTACTTCGGAAGCACGCCCTTGGTCGAGAACCGCGGGCAAAGCCCACAGCATCCACCCTTTCCTGTGCAGTGACTCCCCACTTGCCGAGCATTTTTCAGAAATTGAATGCGGCAGGCGAGATAATCAATAAATCAGGCAACAAGCAAGAGTCACTGCCATGCCGACCGCAATTCCAGAATTCATTGCCCACACCATCGAGCAAATGTCCGCGCTGGGCGGCGTGCAGGCCAAGAAAATGTTCGGCGGCTGGGGAGTGTTCAAGGACGGCCTGATGTTCGCCGTCGTCATCCAGGACGAGCTGTATTTCAAGGTGGACGATGAAAACCTCGCGCGCTTCGACTCCCGCCATTTGAAGCCGTTCACCTACGAGGCCAAGGGCCGCCAGGTCGCCCTGCGCTACTTCCAGGCGCCGGCCGAAACGCTGGAAGACCCGCACGCCATGGCGGAGTGGGCCGCCGATGCCTGGGCCTGCGCGCTGCGCAACCGCAAGCCGGTCAAGCCGCCTAAAGCGACCAAACTGCCCAAGGCATCCGCAGCGCGCCGGTAAGCCAGGCGGGCGTGCACCGCAAGCTATCGCGGCCATTTCCTAAGTTTCGTGAGGGCGCCGGGCGCGCGCTTGGGGTTCAAGCACCACCACCCGCAGAATCCCGCCCCAATGAACGCCGCCACCACCTTCCACAAGCCCCTGTCCAAGCGTTTCGCGGCCGCCGCCGCCCTGCTGGGGGCCATGGCGCTGGCGCAGGCCCAGGGCACCGCGGCCGAGGCGCTGCAAGCCACGGCGCAGCGCCTGAGCACCGTGGACGCCAAGTGGCGCGACGCCTTCGCCGCCTTCGATGCGGCCGACAAGCTCAAACCCGTGCAGCCCGGCGGCGTGCTCTTCGTGGGCAGCTCCTCCATACGCCTGTGGGACGACCTGGAGCAGCAATTCCAGTCGCTGCCCGTGCTGGTGAAGCGCGGCTTCGGCGGCTCGCAGCTCTCGGACTGCGCCGCCTACCTGGACCGGCTGGTCGTGGCCTACCAGCCGCGCCTGGTGGTGCTCTACGCCGGCGACAACGACCTCAACGCCGGCCGCACGCCGCAGCAGGTGCTGCAGAGCTACGTCAGCTTCGTGGACGGCGTGCACCGCTCGCTGCCCGACACGCGCATCGCCTACGTCTCCATCAAGCCCAGCCCCGCGCGCACCGCGCTGCTGCCGGCCATACAGGAGGCCAACGCCCTCATACGCGCCCACGCCGGGCAGGACCAGCGCCTGGACTACATAGACGTCTACCAGCCCATGCTCGACGCCCAGGGCCGCCCCCGCGCCGAGCTGTTCCGTGAGGACCGCCTGCACCTCAACGCCCAGGGCTACGCCCTGTGGCACGACCTCATCGCCGCCCGCCTGCGCTGAAGCTGCTGCGTGCCCGCCGGCGCAACTCGCGCCGCGCCTTCAGGCGCGCCTTGACGCGCGCGGCGTGCCGGTCGATGGCGTCGCTCGCCAACGCCACCACGAACAGCACGGCGAATGACACGGCCAGCACCGCGTTGTCCACCCACCACGAGCGCCCCTCCCGCGCCGCGCCCAGGTAGGCCAGCGCCAGCAGCACCAGCACGAGGTGGGCGCAGAACACCGGCAGCGACGCCCGCCCAAGCAGCTCCAGCGCGCGGGGCCGCGGCATGCGAGCGGCCAGCGCCGGCCCGTGGTGCAGCACCAGCACCACCAGCGCCGCGAGGTTCAGGAGGCGCAGCGGCCCAAGGTGCCACTTGTCGAAGGCGGCGTTCACGGCCGCGGGCAGCGCAGACGCCGCGTCCGCCGCGCTGGGCCAGGGCACCTGCCCGGCCGCGTGGCGCCATGCGAAACACACCAGCGCCACGCCCCAGGCGGCGGCCACCACGCCGCGCGGGAAAGCGGGCGCCAGCGGCAAGCCCCGCCCGGCGCGCGCTCCCAGCCACAGGCCGACCACCCAGAGGAACTGCCAGCCCAGCAGCTCAAAGGCGCCGGTCTCGCGCGCCGGCACGGGGATGCGCGCCCAACGCGCCGCGGCCTCGTACAGGTGCGTGCCGAAGTCCCACTGCGCCGCCAGCCACAGCAGCGCACTGCCGGCCAGCACCAGCGTCCAGCCCCGCCGCGCGCCGGCCAGCAGCAGTAGCGGGCTCGCCAGCATGAACAGGATGTACAGCGGCAGGATGTCCAGCAGCGGCGGGTTGTAGATCAGCATCAGCCCCGCCACGAAGGCCACCAGCGGGCGCTCCAGGTAGAAGGACAGCAAGTCCTTCACGGCGGGCTGGTCGTGCAGCAGCCCAAGCAGCGCGATGACGGTGAACAGGAAGAACAGCAGCGCCGCCTGCACCAGCCAGATCTTCAAGGCGCGGCCATGGAAGCCGCGCGCCAGCGCCGCGTCGCCCTCGCGCCGCTGCTTGGCCGTGTAAACCTTGGCCGCCATGAAGGCGGACAGGAACACGAAGCCCTCGGCCGCCGAGACGAAGCCCAGCGGCTGGCTCAAAGGAGACGCCCAGCGCGTGGGCAGGTGCGTGAACGTCATGAGCACCAGCATCAGCCCGCGCAACGCGTCCAGCTCCCACTGGCGCTTCACGGCGGCGACGGCCGCAGCCGCGACGGCGGCGGGCGGACCGGCGGACGAGGTGCCGGAAGACGCGTCGGACAGGTTTTTCATGGCGTTTGGCAGCATGGCAATGGGAGTTCCCGGGCAAGTCCCGGGAAATGCCCGGGCCGTCTTCAAGGGACTGCACCTGGCTCGGCCAGGGGTGCGGCACCCAGCCTGCCCACGGCCTTGCGGGCCAGACGGCGCATGCGACGCTGCGCGGCGGCGCGTGCGGCAGGCAGCCCGCCATGCCGATGCGGGCCGGCTTTGACCCGACATCACCCCAAGCCTGCTGGAGTTGTGCCCTTGGACGAAACCGAAGCCCGCACCGTGTTCCTGGTCCGCGCCCTGGAGGAAACGGCCGACGGCCCCGCGCCGCTGCTCACGCCGGCCGAGGGGCGCCAGGCCTCGGAGGTGGTGCGCGCGGGCCTGCCCAAGCCGGGGCGCACGCTGCGACACCAGGAGTGGTCGGAGCGCTTCGTCGTCCAGCGCGCGCAGCGCCTGTTGCAGGACGCGCTGGCGCGCCGCCCCGGGCTGCGCGGCTTGGTGGAGCGCCCGGCGCTGTTCCCGCTGGCGCAGGTGCTGGTGGCGGCACTCGGCTTCGCGGCCGGCTTCGCCTCGGACGCGCTGGCCAACCCGCACCGCATCAACCTGCTGTCCGCGCCGCTGCTGGGCGTGGTGGCGTGGAACTGGCTGCTGGCGCTGCTGTGGCTCGTCTCGCGCGTGCTGCCGCGCCGTCCGCGGCGCCACGCCCGCGGCCTGGCCGGGCTGTTG
>NZ_JAXOJX010000094.1:0-25404 GCF_034427735.1 Azohydromonas lata | reverse complement strand
GCCATGCAGCAGCAGCGCTTCTATGGGTGCATCGGCATCGGCCAGCACCCGGTCCGCACCGCCCCCCGCGCCCGCGCAGGCATGCACGGCCGGGGCCAGCGTGTCGGCCCACAGCAGCTCCTGGCGCCGCGCCGACCAGCGCGGAAAGCGCCCGCAAAAGGCGCGCTCGCCCTCCACCGGCTCGGCCTGGCCCGGCGCGGGCGCGGCGCGCGTGGCCTGCAGCTGCGCGCCCACGCGGCGCGCGGCCTGCACCAGCTCCGGGCCCAGCAGCTCCAGCCGCTCGCGGGTGAGGCGAAAGGCCGGCCCGGCCACGCTGATGGCGCCGCGCAGCCGGCCTTCGCCGTCCACGATGGGTGCGCCCACGCAGCGCACGCCGGCAACGATTTCCTCGTCGTCCAGCGCCCAACCGCGCGCGGCCGTGAGCTTGAGCTCGGCCTGCAGCCGGCGCCGGTCGGTGATGGTGTTGGCGGTGTGGGCACTGAGCGTGAGCTCCCTGACCAGCACGTCGCGCTGCGGCCCGGGCAGCGCCGCCAGCATCGCCTTGCCCTGGCTGGTGCAGTGCAGCGGCTTCCTCTGCCCAAGCGCCGAGGCCGAGCGCTGGCTGTGCGCGCCGTCGCAGCGCTCCAGCAGCAGCGTCTGCATGCCGTCGAGCACGCACAGGTAGGAGGTCTCGCCGGTGAGGTCGCGCAGCGCGCGCAGCTCCAGCCCGGCCGCGGCCACCAGGTCCGGCATGGCGTAGGCGGCGCGCGCGTACTCGAAGCAGCGCAGGCCCAGCGCATAGACGCGGCGCTGCGGATCGCGGCGCACCAGGTCGCGCGCCACCAGCGCGGCCAGCAGCCGGTACAGCGTGGTGCGCGGCAATTGCAGCCGCGCCGACAGCTCGGCCTGGCTCAGGCCCTGCGGGGCCTGACCTATGGCCTCCAGCACATCCAGCGCTTTGTCCAGGGCCGCAGTGCCCTCGTGGCTGGACGAACCCATTCGAAAAACTCCCTTGGAACGGCGAAGCCGCGCATCCTAAAGGCGCAGGAGCCCTTCGCGCAGCGCAATGTCCACATGCACGCTGCGCGGCGACGGCCGCGCAGCCGTCGCCCCAAGCGCTCAAGGCCTGGACGCCGGCGGGCCGCCCGCGGGCGGTTCGCCGCCGGGCACCGGCTGCGCGGGCGGCTCCAGCGCCAGGTCCAGGCTGGCGCCGGGGTCCTCCTCGCCGGCCGTGGACTCCTCGGACCAGTCCACCGGCGCAGGGACATGCGCATCGGCCGGATGGGCAGCATCGGCCTCATGGGCCTTATTGGCCGCGTCGGCGGGAACCGGGGGTTGGGCAGCAGGATCAGGGCTCATGGCACCACCTCGCGCAAGCTTGGAGCGCAGACGAGCTGCAATCGGCGCGCCTGCGCCGCGCCGGCAGGGCTTTTTAGGCCGCCCCATCGAAAAACACGCCAGCAGCGGCGGCTGCAGCCGCGCAGCCCCCGAGGCTCGAACCAGGCCGCACGACAAGCGGCACGTGGTTGCCCGCACAACCGGCGGCGGCGTCCGGCAGGGCCGGTGCGGGCGCAATGTCACAATGACAGCTTTTCAACACGTTGAACACGCATGAACCGCAACGATCTTGCTGCCCTGCTGGCTGAAAAGCACGAACTCTCCAAGGCTGCCGCCACCCGCATGCTGGACACGGTGATCGACGCCCTGTGCACCGAGCTCAAGAAAGGCAAGCCCGTCGCGATCTCCGGCTTCGGCAGCTTCAAGCTCGGCCAGCGCGCCGCGCGCGTGGGCCGCAACCCCAGCACGGGCGACAAGATCAAGATCGCCGCGCGCAAGCTGGTGAAGTTCACGCCCTCGACGGCGCTGGCCGGCCTGGTCGATCCGAAGTTCGCCAAGGCCCGCGCCGAGAAGGCCGCCGCCAAGCAGGCCGCCAAGCCCGCCGCCGCGCCGGCGAAGAAGGCCTCCGCCAAGAAAGCGGCCGCTGCGCCGGCCCCGGCTCCGGCCAAGAAGGCCGCCGCCCCCGCCAAGAAGGCCGCCGTGGCCGCCGCGCCGGCCCCGGCCAAGAAGGCCGCTGCGAAGAAAGCTGCCGCCAAGAAGGCCTGAAGCACCTGAAAGGCCTGCAGGCATTGCGGCGGCACCGCCCGCCGCAAGCCCACACGAGAAAAAGCCCCGCACCGCGGGGCTTTTTCGTTGGCGCCTCGGCGATCAGGGCGTCACTTGCCCTTGCCGGCCGCCGCCTCGGCGGCCTTGTTGTCCTCGACCTTGGCCTCGGTGGGCCGCTTGTCGGACACGCGCAGCGAGCGCTCGAAGCCCTGGCGCAGTTCCTTGGCCGCCAGGTGCTGCGCCGACTTGGCGTTGCCCACCGCCGGCGCCATGCCGAAGAACTCGTGCGTCACGCCCGCAAAGGTCTGGGACTTGAAGGACACGTGGGCCTTCTTGAGCGCGCGCTCCAGCAGCTCGCCGTCGCTGCGCAGCGGGTCGATCTGCGCGCGTATGAGCGTGACCGTGGGCAGCAGGCTCAGGTCGGCGCGCAGCAGGTCCACGCGCGGGTCCTGCTTCTGGCCGGGAGAGGAGAACACCTTGTCGGCGAACCAGCCCATCATGGCCTTGTTCAGCGGCTTGGCCTGCGCGCTGTCGCGGTACGAGGGCGTGTCCAGGTCGGTCAACTGCACCATCGGATAGACGGCCAGCACGTGCTGCGGCGGCGTCATGCCGGCCTGCCGCGCGGAGATGGCGGTGGACAGCGCGAGGTTGGCGCCGGCGCTCTCGCCGGCCAGCGCCAGCCGCTTGGGATCGCCCTGCAGGTCTGCGGCGCGCTCGGCCACCCAGTGGTAGACGGCCAGCGCGTCGTCGTGCTGCGCCGGGAACTTGTGCTCAGGCGCCAGCCGGTAGTCCACCGACACCACCACGGCCTTGACCAGGCCGGAAAGCGCACGCGGCGCGGCGTCGTAGCTTTCCTTGCTGCCCAACACCCAGCCGCCTCCGTGGAAGTAGACGATCACGGGCCAGGAGCCGCCCTCCTTGGGCGTGTACACGCGCGCGGGCAGCGGGCCGGCGGCGCCGGGAATGGTGCGGTCGGTGGCGGTGACGTCGGGGGTGATCCTGGCCGGGTCGCTCTCCTTGTCCTGCGACTTGAGCAGCGCCTTCACCGCATCGGCCGGCGTGGGCTGCTTGCGCGCCTCCTCCACCGTCAGCGTCTCTATGGGCTTGGGGCTCATGGCCGCCAGCGTGTCCAGCACGGCGGCCATGTCCTTGTCGGCCTTGTAGCGCGTGCCGGTGCGGGCATCGAGCTTGTCGGCCGCCATGGCGCCTTGCCATGACAGCGCCGCGCCCAACCCCAGGGCGGCGGCAAGCGCCCACGGCCTGGGCAGGCCGGACCGCGGGGTGTAGGGATGCACGCGCAACATGGCAACTCCAAAAGAATCCGGGGTGGATGTGCGCGGCCACGGGCAAGCGATGTACCTGGAAAACGGTGCCGGCCCCCAGGCCCGGCCACAGCGCCCCAAGGCCACAGACCCAATGCAAAAAGCCGGCATCCCCTCGGGGAAACCGGCTTTCGCACAAGCATTTGGAGCGGGAAACGAGACTCGAACTCGCGACCTCAACCTTGGCAAGGTTGCGCTCTACCAACTGAGCTATTCCCGCGGGGAATTCGGCACGTCACCGCAACCCTTCGACAGGCTGCGAACGACGACACGGCGATGCATGGATGGAGCGGGAAACGAGACTCGAACTCGCGACCTCAACCTTGGCAAGGTTGCGCTCTACCAACTGAGCTATTCCCGCAGGGATCCAGCGCATCGCAGCGACCGTGGTGGCTGAAAACAACCCAACGACAGCGGACAAAATGGAGCGGGAAACGAGACTCGAACTCGCGACCTCAACCTTGGCAAGGTTGCGCTCTACCAACTGAGCTATTCCCGCAGGGGATTCGGTGCATCACTGCAACCGCTTTGTCCGCCAGCATTAGTTTGCTGACAGCCGACGCGGCGATGTGTTGGTCTCGCTGGCTCACTGGGTGAGCCTTTGAAGCATCGCTGCGTCGTTGGCGTGGGGCGCATTGTAGAACAGTTTTTTGGCCGTTCCGAGCCTGGGTCATAAAAAGTGCAGATCCGTTGCGCCGCGCGTGCGCCCGGCCCCTGCGGCACGGGCTTCTTCAGTACACGGCGCCGCCGGCTTGTTCCGAGGTCAGCACGCCCGCTTCGGCGTTCACCTGGTAGCGCGCGGAGAGGCCGCTCCAGGTCGAGAGATTGAAGTTTCCGCTTGCCGTGATCTTGTCCACCTGCACGTTGCGAAAGGTCAGCGGCTGCTTGGGCGCGCACACCGTGGGCGCCATGAGCGGGCGCAGGAAGTAGGCGCCGCGCCCCTCGTAGCCTGGTTGCGTGAGCAACGTGGCCTGCAGACCGTCCAGCAGCACGGCCACGCCCGCATCCACGCCCACGCCGCGGATGGCGTCGAAGCCGCTCACGCGCTGGTCCTGGATGCTGCGCGCCAGGAAGGCGAGCATGCGTCCCATGCGGTCGCGCGCGGCGAAGTGCGAGTCGGTGATGTCGGCCTCCAGCCCCGAAACGGTCAGGAAGCCGCTGTCCAGGCTCACGCGCTTGTTGTAGGGGTCGGAGAGCGCATCAGAGCTTGCCAGCGTGCCGTTGAGCGCGGCGAAGTCCAGGGCGCCCATCACGGCCAGCCCGGCGCTGATGCCGCCCACGGGCACGTTGCGCCGCTGCAGCGCCTTGATGGCGTCGTGCAGCGCGGTGCCGCTCCAGAGCTTGACGTAGTCGCTCTGGTCGCCGCCGGCGATGAACAGCACTTCCGCGCGCAAGACGCGGTCCACGACGAAGGGATCGTTGGCCGCGTCGCGCGTGGCCACCACCAGCGTCTCCACCGAGTCCACGCCGCCTATGGTGTCGAAGACGTAGGACTGGTAGCCGTCGTCGCCGCTGGCGCGAATGACCACGAAGTCGCCGCCGCCGGCGCGCTGCACCAGCCAGCGAAAGGCGCCGTCCACGTCGGCCTCGCCGCCCATGAGCGCCGCGCCCGCGCGCCGCGGTGCAGGCAGCACGCGGTCCGCGGCACTGCCGGTGAGGTAGTACTCCCAGCCCTTGCCCTTGCGCGTGACGGTGTTGGCCGCCAGCGCGCTGCCCAGCAGGGCCGGCAGCAGGCACAGCAGCAGCAGTGCGCGCAGGCCCAGGCGCCGTGCCGGCGCGGTCCAGTTGTCCATGATGGGTTTCTCCCTTGCGATGGGTTGGCGGCAACTCTGAAATGCCCGGCATCGCGGCGTGAGCCACCCGCGGGCGCGGGCGATGCTCCCGGCGCCCGCCAACAGCGTCAATGCGCACCCTCACCCGCATTCATGGGCATGTGCTTTGCCCGTATCGTGGTTCCCTCAACCGACTCTCGCTATGCCTATGCCTACGGATGCGCACACCGAGATTTACCGCCGCCTCTCCAAGATAGAAAACGAGCTTGTGCAGGCCGCCCAAGCCAGCGCCGTGGTGCGCGGCGTGGCGCCGGACCTGCGGCAATGCCTGCAGCAGCTCAGCGAGCAATCGCAGCAGGCACGCGCGGCGCACCTGCGCAGCCGCGACGAGGGCGTGGCCTCGGCGCTGCGCGAGCTGGAAATGCTGGCCGAGCAGGCCTGCGAGCTTTCGGACACGCGCGACGGCGACGCGCGCCGCGTGCTGCGCCCGGGCCTGGAAGAGGCGCGCCAGGACATCCGCGACCTCTGCCACCAGTTGGGGCTGCACCGCGACGGCGACGGCGCCGGCCGCCCCGCGGCTTGAGGACCCAGCTCGCCGCGGCGCTGGCGCCGGCCGGCATGGCTACAGTGGCTGCAGCGACCGGCAAGCTGGGAGGCGCATGAATTCCAATCCCGTCCTGGTACAGGCCTGGCGCGGCGGCGTGGTCGAGTCGCGCCACCGCGGCAGTTGCGCGGTGCTGGACGCCGACAGCAGCGTGCTGTGGTCCGTGGGCGACATCTACACGCCCGTCTTCCCGCGCTCGGCCGTCAAGCTGCTGCAGGCGCTGCCGCTGGTGGCCAGCGGCGCGGCCGACGCGCTGGGCCTGGACGATGCCGCCCTGGCCCTGGCCTGCGCCTCGCACGGCGGCGAGGAGGTGCACGCCGCAACGGCTGCCGCCATGCTGCGCCGCGCCGGGCTGGACGACACGGCGCTGGAATGCGGCGCGCACTGGCCCTACTTCGAGCCCGCCGCGCGCGCCCTGGCCGCCGCCGGCCGCCTGCCCTGCCCGCTGCACAACAACTGCTCCGGCAAGCACGCCGGCTTCCTCTGCCTGGGAGCGCACCTGGCAGGCGATCGCGACGCGCGCGGCTTCGTCGCCGGCTACGTGCGGCGCGAACACCCGCTCATGCGCGAGATCGAGCACGCGCTGCAGGCGGCCACCGGCTGGGACCTGGCCCGCGCGCCCTGCGGCACCGACGGCTGCTCCATCCCCGCGCACGCCATTCCGCTGCGCCAGCTCGCGCTGGCCTTCGCCCGCGCCGGCAGCGGCGTTGGGCTGCCGCCCGGCATGGCCGGCGCGGCGCGGCGGCTGCGCCAGGCCATCGCGAAACACCCCTTCCTGGTCGCGGGCAGCGAGCGGGCCGACACGCTGCTGATGCAGGCGCTGGGCGAGCGGCTGTGCTGCAAGGTCGGCGCCGAGGGCATGTACTGCGCCGCGCTGCCGGAGCTGGGCCTGGGCCTGGCACTCAAGATGGACGACGGCGCCGCGCGCGCCGCCGAGGTGGCCCTGGCCGCGCTGGTGCAGGCGCTGCTGGAGCTGGACGCGCCACAGGCCGCCGCCGTGGCGGCCTGGAGCCCGCGCCCGCTCGTCAATTGGAAGGGGCTGGACGTGGGCGCGCTGCGTGCTGCGGACACGTTCAAGGCCGCGGCCCGCGCCGCCGGCCGCAACATGGGAAGGTTTGCGGGATGAACGACCCCGTCTTTTCATTGCACCGCGGCCGCACGCCGCTGCTGCTGAGCCTGCCCCACGTGGGCACGGCGATACCGGCCGATCTGCAGCCGCGCCTGATGCCGCGCGCGCTGGAGGTGGAGGACACCGACTGGCACCTGGAGCCGCTCTACGCCTTCGCGCGCGAGCTCGGCGCCACGGTGCTGGCCGCGCGCTTGAGCCGCTACGTGGTGGACCTCAACCGCCCGCGCGAGGACACGCCCATGTACAGCGGCGTCAACACCACGGGGCTGTGCCCGGTGAACTTCTTCACCGGCGAGCCGCTGTACCGCGAGGGCCAGGCGCCGGACGCGGCCGAGGTGCAGGACCGTTGCGCGCGCTACTGGCAGCCCTACCACGACGCGCTGCGCCAGGAGCTGCAGCGGCTGCGGGGCGAGCACGGCCACGCCGTGCTGTTCGACGGGCACAGCATCAAGTCCGCGCTGCCCTGGCTGTTCGCGGGCGAGCTGCCCGCACTCAACCTGGGCACGGCCGACGGCGCGAGCTGCGCGCCCTCGCTGCGCCAGGCCCTGGGCGAGCTGCTGCAAGGCCAGGACGAGTTCAGCCACGTCATCGACGGCCGCTTCAAGGGCGGCTACATCACGCGCCACTACGGCCGGCCCGATCAAGGCCAGCACGCCGTGCAACTGGAGATGTGCTGGCGCTGCTACATGGCCGAGACCGCCCCCTACCAGCTCGACGGCGCGCGCGTGGCGCGCATCGAACCCCTGCTGCGGCGCATGCTGCGGCTGCTCACCGAATGGAGACCCTCGTGAACCTTGAGCCGCTCAACTTGTGGGCGCCCCGCGCCTGGCTGCCCGGCGGCTGGGCCGAGCAGGTGCTGCTGCGCAGCGACGCCACCGGCCACTGGTGCGAGGTGCGGCCCAATGCCGGGCTGCCCCCGCCGGGCACGCTGGCGCTGGGCGGGGCGGTGCTGCCCGGGCTGGTGGACGCGCACAGCCACGCCTTCCACCGCGCCTTTGCCGGCTTGGCCGAGCGCTTCGATGCGCCCGGTGCCGGGCTGCACTCCTGGGGCGCCATGCGCGACCACGTGGCCGGCCGCCTCACGCCGGAGCTGCTGCAGGCCGTGGCCGCGCACCTGTATGTGGAGCTGCTGCACGGCGGCTACACGCACGTGTGCGAATTCCACGACCTGCACGACCAGGCCGACGGCAGCCCTCTCCCCGACGACGCGCAGCGCATGGCCTGGGCGCTGGCCGACGCGGCGCAGGAGGCCGGCGTGGGCCTGACGCTGCTGCCCGTGCTGCGCGAGCGCGCAGGCAGCAGCGGCGAGCCCTTGGGCGAAGGCCAGCGCCGCTTCGGCCGCGGCCTGGAGCGGCTGCTGCAGGAAGTGCAGGCGCTGCAGGAATGCAAGCGCCCCATGCTGTGCGTGGGCCTGGGCGTGCACGCGCTCTCGGCGGTGACGCCGCAGTCGCTGGCGCAACTGGCGCGCGAGGCCGGGCCGGACTTGCGGCTGCACATCCAGATCGCCGAGCACCAGGCCTACGTGCGGGCCTGGCGCGAGGCCACCGGCGCCAGCCCCGTGCAGTGGCTGGCGCAGCAGGGGTTGCTGAGCCCGCACTGGACGCTGGTGCACGCCACCCACGTCAGCGACGAGGAAGTGCGCGCCGTGGGCCAGGCCGGCGCCAGCCTGGTGCTGTGCCCAAGCAGCGAGGCCAACTTGGGCGACGGCCTGGCCGACCTGGCGCGCTGGATAGAGGCCGGCGTGCCCGTGGCCGTGGGCTCGGACAGCCAGGTCACGCGCACCTGGCGCGAGGAGCTGCGCTGGCTGGACTACGGCCAGCGGCTGCTGCGCCAGCAGCGCCAGGGCCAGTCGCGGCCCAACACGCCCAGCACCTCCGGCGCCGGGCGGCTGTGGACCATGGCGCAGCAAGGCGGCGCCGCGGCCGCGGGCATGAAGCACTGGGGCCTGGTCGAGGGCGCGCGGGCCGATCTGCTGGTGGTGGACACCTCGGACGCCAGCCTGCTGGGCACGCCCGCGCCGCAGTTGCTCGACGCCGTGGTGTTCTGCAGCCCAGGCCGGCCCTGGCGCGACGCGGTGGTGGGCGGGCGCTTCGTGGTGCGCAACCACGTGCACGCGCACAGCGCCGGCATCGCCGGGCGCTTCGAGCGGGCCATGCGCAGCCTCTGGAGCCTTTGAAAAGCGGTTACAAAGGAGCTGGGGCAGCCCCATGCCCCTGTCTTCAAGTGCAAGGAGAGAGCCGATGACCACTGCCCTCGAGATCCTGAAGTCCAAGCCCAACCAGGAAGTGATTGCGGTGCAGCCGCACGCCACGGTGTACGAGGCCATCAAGCTGATGTGCCAGAAGAACATCGGCGCCGTCCTGGTGATGGAAGGCGACGCCGTCGTCGGCATCTTTTCGGAGCGCGACTACGCCCGCAAGATCGTGCTGCAGGAGCGCGCCTCCAAGAGCACGGGGGTGAACCTGGTGATGTCGCCCAACGTGATGTTCGTGAATCCCAGGCAGACCGCCGAGGAGTGCATGGCGCTGATGACGCAGAACCGGCTGCGCCACCTGCCCGTGATGGAGGGCGGCAAGCTGCTGGGCATGATCTCCATCGGCGACCTGGTCAAGCACATCATTTCCGACCAGCAGTTCCTCATCGAGCAACTGGAGCACTACATCGCCGGCCATCCGGTGACGCCGGCCTGAGGCTGGCTGCGCGCGGGCGGCGCCGCGCTCAGACGAAGGCCTTCCCGGGCCCGGCGCCGTCCTACAAGTCCGCACGGCGGCGGACTATGGGCCTGGAGCCCCGCCGGCGCTGCAATGGCGCCATCAAGACGACCCCGACACGCCCGCCGCCATGACCAGCTCCCGCCCGCTTTCCGACGCCGACGCCCGCCGCGACGAGCTCGACCCCCAGGACCCCATGGACTCTTTGGCCGCCAAGGCGGCCACCAACCCCTTGGGCGCCGGCCTGGGTGCCGCGGGCGGCGCCGCCGCTGGGGCCGCCGCGGGCATGGCCGCCGGCCCCGTGGGCAGCCTGGCCGGCGCGGTGCTGGGCACCATCGCCGGGGCGCTGGCCGGCGGCTCGGCGGAAAGCTCCTGGCACAAGAGCAGCGGCACCGAGCACTGGAGCCGCCTCTACGGCAGCCGCCCCTACGCCGGCGAGGGCGCGCGCTTCGAGGACTGGGGCCCCGCCTACGCCTACGGCGAGGCCATGTACGGCCGCCAGAGCGGCCCGCGCCGCTGGGACGACACGGTGGAGTCGGAGCTGGGCCACGGCTGGGAGGCCGAGCGCGCCGCCTCCGGCTCCGCCCTGCCCTGGGACCACGCCCGCCACGCCGCGCGCGACGCCTGGGAGCGGCTGCACGACAGGGCCGACAACGACCCGACGCGGCCCGGGCACGACATTGCCGGCTGAAGCGGCGGCGCTTGACGGCCCGCGCGCCATAAAAAAGGCCGCTGTCGCGGCCTCCACGTCGTTGCCGCCCGGCCGCTGCTGCCGGGCGTTGCCCCATTCGCTTCAGTGATGCGCCTTGCTGCGCGGCGTCTTGTCGGACAGGCCCGGCACGTGCACGGCCAGCATCACGGGCTGCTCCTCGCCTTCCGTCGTGAACAGCGTCTGGCGCACCATCAGCGCCACGGTGGCGGGGTTCAGGCCCTCGGTGGGATGCGTGCCGGCCTCCGCCACGCTGCGGTACAGCGGCGCCGGCAGCAGCATGGCCAGCTCCAGCGACAGTTCGTTGGCCCGCTCGTAGTCTTCCAGCGGGGAGCTCTTGTCCAGCGCACCGGCCAGCACCAGGTACTGGGCCACCTTCTCGACGATGTCGATCTTCTCGCGCGCGGGCAGGTCCTTCATTCTTCGACTCCTTCTTGAACAGGGGCGCGAGGGTAGCAAAGAGCGCCTGCTGACCTCGGCGCAAGGGAGTCCTTGCCGACCGATGGGCGGCCGTGGCCGCAGGCAATCTTCCCGCCCCGCCGCAGGCGGCCTGCTCTGGAGCCGCCCGCGGGCGCGGCCCAGACTGCGCGGCTCCCACCACAGCCCGCAAGCCACCATGCTGCCCTTGTCTCCCGCCCCGCGCTCGCGCCTGCGCCTTCTGCGTGCCGCCACCGCCGCCCTGCTGCTGGCCGGAGCGCTCAGCGGCCATGCCGCCACCCCCGAGGCCGAACCGGACCATGACCGCTTCGAGCAGGCGGTGCGGCAGGCCGTGACGCCCGCCGTGGCCTCCAGCCTGGCGGGGCTGAAGGTGCTGCATCTCAGCGGCGACGTGGGGCCCTGGCTGGACACCGGCCTGGCCCTGTCTCCCGGCCAGCCGGTGACGCTGCTGATGCGCGGGCAGGTGTGGTGGTCGCGCGCGGCGCGGCTGTCGCTGTCGCCGGCCCTGGCGGTCTGGGCCCAGGTGGGCCCGCAGGGCGAGATCTTCAACGGCACCCGCGATACCCACGGCTTCGTCGCCGCGGACGCGGGCAACCTGCGCCTGAAGCTCCTTCCCGCCCTGTCGTGGACCGACCCGCATGGCGCCTACGCGGGCGAGCCGCCGGCGGTGAACCCGGATGCGGGCGGCGGCGTCAGCGTGGCCGTGCTCGCCTGGAAGCCAGGCACCGACGTCGCCGCGCAGCTGCAGGCGCTGGCCCGGCACGCGCCGCTGGCCCCCTGGGCGCAAGGCGAGCTGCGCCGCCTGGCCGAAGGCACCGTGCCGCCGCCCGCGGGCTGGCAGTACTTCTGGCCTTTGGGCCGCGCCGAGATCTTCTCCCGCGCCCGCCCCGAGGCCGGCGACCCGGAGGGCGGCGCCATCGCGGTGCACACGCACGGCGACGTGGGCATCCTGCAGAAGGACGCGCCCTTCGCGCTGCGTCCCGGCACGCGGCTGCAGTGGCGCTGGCGCGTGGACGCGCTGCCCTCGGCGCTCCCGGAGGACAGCGTGCCCACCCACGACTACCTCAGCGTGGCCGTGGAGTTCGACAACGGCCGCGACCTGAGCTTCGTCTGGAGCCAGGGCCTGCCGCAGGGCCATGCCTTCGCCTGCCCGCTGCCGGCTTGGCAGCAGCGCGAAACGCACCTGGTCACGCGCAGCGGCACGGCCGGCCTGGGCCAGTGGCAGGCCGAGGAGGTGGACCTGCTCGAGGCCTACCGCCACGCCGTGGGCGGCCCGCTGCCGGCGCGCGTGACGCGGGTCTGGCTGATCGCCAACAGCGTGTTCCAGAAGCACGAGGGCCGCGCCCGCTTCGCCGGCATCGCGCTGGTCGATGGCCAGCGGCGGCTGCACGTGGATTGAGCGCCGGCGCCTCGCACCGCCGCGCAAGGCCCCCCCTAGCGCGGCGCCAGGAACGTGGCCTCGATGTCCAGCGTGGCGCGCACGCCCAGGTCGGCGCGGTGCCGGGTCAGCCAGCGCCGCGCCGCCTGGTGGCCCATGCGGAACAGCGACTGCAGGAAGGCCGCGCTCGTGTCCAGCTTGGTGGCCGCCTCCAGGTGCGCGAGCTCGCCCTCGTCGGCAATCATGTGCAGCCGCAAGTCCTTGTAGCGCCCGCGCTCTATGCGCTCCTCGGCCAGCAGCCGCTGCACGAAGGCGATGGCGCGCATCTCGCCCACCAGCGCCGAGTTGAAGCCGATCTCGCTGACCCGGTCCGCAATGGCCAGCGCCGTCTGCGGCGTGGCCGGCCGCCGCAGCGGATTGATCTTGACCAGCAGCAGGTCCGCTTCCGGCGTCTCGTAGATCAGCGGCCACAGCGACGGGTTGCCCACGTAGCCGCCGTCCCAGTAGGGCTCGCCGTCGATCTCCACGGCGCGGAACAGGTGCGGCAGGCAGGTGGAGGCCATGAGCGCGTCCAGCGTCAGCGTCTTGCCGCTGAACACGCGCGGCTGCCCGGTGTGCACCGAGGTGGCGATGACGAACAGCGTGGGCGCCGGAGCCACGCACTGCAGCGCCGCCACGTCCACGTGCCGCGCCACCAGGTCGCGCAGCGGGTTCAGGCCCAAGGGGTTGAGCTGGTAGGGGCTGAAGCTGCGCGCCCACGTGGCGAACCAGTCCGAGGGCGACCACCCCCACAGCGGCGCGGGCGCGGGCTGCGTCCAGCCCGGCAGCGCCGGGGGCTGCAGCGCGCCGAAGCAGCGCCCGGCGCGCGAGACGTCCTCCCAGAACGCGCGCAGCGCCTGGCGCGCGCCCTCGTTGCCGCCGCGCAAGAGGCCCGTGGCCAGCACCGCGGCATTGAGCGCGCCGGCGCTGGTGCCGGAGATGCCGGCAAAGCGCAGCGTGCCGTCCTCCAGCAGCGCGTCCAGCACGCCCCACGTGAAAGCGCCGTGCGAGCCGCCGCCTTGCAGCGCCAAGTCCAGCGCAAAGGGTTGCACATCGCTCATGCGGAAGCGTCCTCCTGGGTGTCGTTGTTGGATGTGTCGTCCGCCGCCGCGCTGGCGCTGCCGTGGGCGTTCAGGAGCGCCTGCAGTGCCTGCAGCGTGTCGGCCTCGTGCAGCGGCTTGTCGGTGCGCAGCCGCAGCATGCGGGGGAAGCGCAGCGCGATGCCGCTCTTGTGCCGCGGGCTGCGGGCGATGCCCTCGAAGCCCAGCTCGAACACCAGCGCCGGCCGCACGCTGCGCACGGGGCCGAACTTCTCGACCGTGCTGGCGCGTATGACGCGGTCCACCTCGGCGAACTCGGCATCCGTGAGCCCGGAGTACGCCTTGGTGAAGGGGACGAGCTGCAAGTCGCCGGCCGGCGCGCGGCGCGCGATGGCGTCGGCCACCGCTTGCGCCTCGGCCGCGTCGCGCGGCGAGCGGCTCCAGACGGCGAAGGTGTAGTCGGTGTAGACGCTGGCTCTCCGGCCGTGGCCGCGCTGGGCATAGACCAGCACGCCGTCCACGGTCAGGGGCTCGATCTTCCACTTCCACCACAGGCCTTCGGACTTGGTGCGCCCGGCGCCGTAGGGCGCCTGGCGCTGCTTGAGCATCAGCCCCTCGACGCCGCGCTCGCGGCTGGCGGCGCGCTGCGCGGCCAGCGCGTCCCAGGTGGCCTCCTCCAGCAGCGGCGACAGCGGCAGCCCGGTGCCGGCGGCCAGGGCCTCCAGCCGCTCGCGGCGCAGCAGCAGCGGCTGGCCGCGCAGGTCGCGCCCGCCGTCCTCCAGCAGGTCGTAGGCCAGCAGCGTGACGGGCGCCTCCTGCAGCAGCTTGCGCGGCAGCGTCTTGCGGTTCAGGCGCTGCTGCAGCAGCGCGAAAGGCGCGGGGCGGCCGTCCTGCCAGGCCAGGATTTCGCCGTCCACCACCGTGCCGTCCGGCAACGACTGCGCCAGGGCCACGACTTCCGGGAAGCGTTCGGTGACGAGCTCCTCGCCGCGCGACCAGATCCAGCACTGCCCCGCGCGCCGCACCACTTGGGCGCGGATGCCGTCGTATTTCCATTCGACGATCCAGTCCGCGGGCACGCCCAAGCTGTGGGCAGGCGCTTCCAGCGCATGGGCGAGAAAGAAGGGATAGGGCTGGCCGCTGTCGGCCGGCGCGATGGCGCCGTCGTCGGGCGCCAGCAGCGCCAGGAAGCGCACGGCGCTGGGCGGCTGGCGGGCATCGGTAAAGCCCATCATGCGCTGGGCCATGAGCTTGGGGTCCAGCCCGGCGTGCTCGGCCAGCGCGCGCTGCACCAGCAGCTTGCTCACGCCCACGCGGAAGGAGCCGCTGATGAGCTTGCACAGCAGGAAGCGCCCGGCCGTCTCCAGGCCGCCCCACCACTGCGCCAAGCACTGCGCTTGGTCCTGCGGGCTGCGGCCGCGCAGGGGCAGCAGCCGCGCCTCCATCCACTCGGCCAGGCCGATGTCCTCGCCGCCGAGGCTGGCCGGCGGCGGCAGCACCAGGGCGATGGTTTCGGCCAGGTCGCCCACGGCCTGGTAGCTCTCCTCGAACAGCCAGTCGGGGATGCCGGCCAAGGTGCAGGCGGTGGCGCGCAGCAGCGCCCCGGGCACGCTCTGGCGCGGCTTGCCGCCGGCCAGGAAGTACACGGCCCAGGCCGCGTCGGCCGGCGGCGCGGCGGCCAGGTAGCGCCGCAGGGCCGCCACCTTCTCCAGCGTGGCGGTGCGGGCGTCGAGCTCGGCGTAGAGCTGGGCAAACAGGCGCATGGGGCGATCATGCCGCGCCCCGCTTGAGGCCTTGGGCGCACGCCGCTTGCCACTGTCCTGGACATACGGCCTTTTGAGGGCCGCAACCCCAGCAAAGGAAAAGCATGCAAGTTCAAGTCAACCACGACGACCACGT
This sequence comes from Azohydromonas lata, assembly GCF_034427735.1. NCBI lineage: Bacteria > Pseudomonadati > Pseudomonadota > Betaproteobacteria > Burkholderiales > Sphaerotilaceae > Azohydromonas > Azohydromonas lata. Next base: position 10,281 of record NZ_JAXOJX010000094.1, on the reverse strand, counting down.
GACCGGCCGCGAGGACATGGAGCGCGAGATCGCGCTGATGCTCGAAGGCGAGCTTGACCGCTATGCCGACCACATCACGCGCGTGGAAGTGCACCTGAGCGACGTCAATGCCGACAAGCTGGCCGACGACGACAAGCGCTGCCTGCTGGAGGCGCGCGTGGCCGGCCAGGGCCAGCTCACCGCCAGCCACCAGAGCGGCGACATGCGCACCGCCATCGACGGCGCCATCGACAAGCTGCTGCGCGTGCTAGACAGCAGCCTGGGCAAGTCGCTGGACAAGACCAAGACGGCGCGCGAGACCATACGCCGCGACGGCGTGGAAGGCTTGACCGAAGGGCTCTGAAGCCGCTGCCCTGGAACCGGCCCGCCGACAGGCCGGCGGGCCGGTGCGGCGCCGCCTCAATGCGACATCAGCACCGGCACCGTCATGGACTGCAGCAACGTGCGGGTGACGCCGCCCAGGGCCATTTCCCAGGCGCGGGCGTGGCCGTAGCCGCCTATGACGATGAGGTCGGCGTCCACGTCCGCCGCGCGCGACAGCAGCGCCTCGGCCACCGGGGCGTCCGGCGTCCACGGTGAGAGCAGCCGCTCGGCGATGGACGGCTCGCGGCTGCGCTGCAGGCTGCACGCGGCGTGCACGCCGTGCGCGGCCAGATAGGCCTTGAGCGGCTCCAGCGAGGGCACCTCGTCGTCGCCGCGCACGTAGCGCACCAGGTCCACGCTCGTGGCGCGGCGCAGCAGCGGCAGCGCGTCGCGCAGGGCGCGGGCGCTTTCGCGGCTGCCGTTCCAGGCCAGCAGCACCCGGCGCACGGCGCGCGGGCGCTGGCCGCCGTGGCCGTCGGTGTGCGGGACGAACAGCAGCGGGCAGCCCGCGGCCATCAGCAGCCGCCCGGCCAGGCCGGGCTCGGTGCCGTCCGGCGTCTCGGGGTCGTGTTGGCCCAGCACCAGCAGGTCGGCGCAGCGCACGTGGCGCAGCAGCGTGGGCAGCGGGTCGCCCAGCACGCTCTCGAACGGCAGCGGCCGCCCGCGCTCGGCCGCGATCTCGTCGGCCAGCAGCCGGGCCTGCTCCATGCGGCCGCGGTCGCTGTCCATGCTGAGCTGGGTGGCGATGGTGGTGGCCTCCGGCGTCAGGTAGGCCGCCGCGGGCGTGGCCTCCACGGCATGCACGGCCTCCAGCCCGGCCCCGTGCTCCCCGGCCAGTGCGGCAGCCCACAGCGCCACCTCGCGGGCGTGCGGACTGTCGCTGACGTGCACCACGATCCTGCGCAAGTCGCTCATGCGGTGACTCCTTGGCGGCGACGGGTGAAGACAAACGGTCGGCACCCGGCGGCGCTGCCGCTCCGCCGCCGCGGGCGCCCAGGCATCGTAAGTCCGGCGCGGGCCGCCGCCGCGGTGCTTGCGCCGCATCAGGCCTTCACCCGGGCGCGCGTGCTCAGATGGCCCGGGGAGAATGACCCGGCTCAACGATGAGGAACGTGCGCGCAGTGATGCCCGAAGTCCACGACACGCCCGCCCCCGTGCCCTGGCACGCCCTGCCTGCCGACGAGGCGCTGCGCTGCCTGCACGGCGACGCCGCCCGCGGCCTGGACGCCGCGCAAGCCGCCCGGCGGCTGCAACGCGACGGTGCCAACGAGCTGCCGCAGGCGCCGCCCACACCCTGGTGGCGGCAACTGCTGCACCAGTTCGCCAGCCCGCTGATCGCGCTGCTGGCCGGCGCGGCGGCGCTGTCGCTGGCCATGGGGCATGTCAGCGACGCGGGCGTGATCCTGGCCGTGGTGCTGGTCAACGCCCTCATAGGCCTGGCGCAGGAGGGCCGCGCCGAGCGCTCCATGGCCGCGCTGCGCCGCCTGGCCGTGCTGCAGGCACGGGTGCTGCGCGGCGGCGTGGAAACGCTGGTCCCCGCGCGCGAGTTGGTGTCCGGCGACGTGCTGCTGCTGGCCGCGGGCGATGCCGTCACGGCGGACGCGCGGCTGCTCCAGGCCGCGCAAGTGCAGGCGGCCGAGGCGGCGCTCACCGGCGAGTCGGTGCCGGTGATGAAGGCGCCTGCCGCGCTGCCCGCGGACACCGCGCTGGCCGACCGCCAGAACATGCTGTGGGCCGGCACCCAGCTCACCGCCGGGCGGGCCCTGGCGGTGGTGGTGGCCACGGGCGCGCGCACGCAGATCGGCGCCATCGCGCGGCTGACCGAGGGCACGCGCGAGCCGCCCACGCCGCTGGAGCAGCGCATCGCACAGTTCGGCCGCCGGCTGGTGGTCGCCGGGATGGTGCTGTTCGTGGGGGTGATGGCGCTGGGCCTGTCGCGCGGCATGGCGGCCGTGGAGCTGCTCATGGTGGCGGTGAGCCAGATGGTGTCGCTGGTGCCCGAGGGGCTGCCCGTGGCCATGACCATCGCGCTGGCGGTGGGCATGCAGCGCATGGCCGGACGCGGGGCGCTCATACGCCGCCTCTCCGCCGTGGAGACGCTGGGCGCCACGAGCGTGATTTGTACCGACAAGACCGGGACGCTGACCCGCAACGAGATGACGGCCTGCGCCCTGTGGCTGGCGGACGGCACCGCCGCCACCGTCACCGGCGCCGGTTACGCGCCCACGGGTGAGCTGCGCGCCGAGGGTGCCCCCCTGCCGGCTGCAGCCCTGTGGCCGCTGCTGCGCGCCGCCGTGCTGTGCAACGACGCCCAACTGCTGCCGCCGGACGCCGGGGACGGCGCCTGGACCGTGCTGGGCGACCCCACCGAGGGCGCGCTGCTGGTGCTGGCCGCCAAGGCCTCGCTGGACGCCACCGAGGAGCGCGCCCAACTGCCGCGCGCGGGCGAAATCCCCTTCGACGCCGACACCAAGCTCATGGCCACGCTGCACCACGACGCCGCGGGCGCGCTGCTGCAGTTGAAAGGCGCGCCGGAGGCGCTGCTGCGGCTGTGCGGCGATGCCGGGGCGGTGCAGGCCGCGCGCGCGGCGGCCGAGGGGATGGCCCAGCGCGCGCTGCGCGTGCTGGCCATCGCCGAGGTGCGCGGCGCGGCGGCGGACGGCGCCGTGCAGGCCGCGGCCCGCGGCGGCGCCGAAGCGGCCTTCGCGGGGCTGGCGGGCCAGGCGCGGCTGCTTGGGCTCATCGGCCAGATCGACCCGCCGCGCGAGGAGGCGCGGCAAGCCGTGGCCGAGTGCCGCGAGGCGGGCATCCGCACCCTCATGCTCACGGGCGACCACAAGCTCACCGGGCTGGCCATCGCGCGCGAGCTGGGCATCGCCCGCGACGGCGACCTGGCGCTGGACGGCGCGGAGCTGCAGCGGCTGTCGGACGCCGAGCTCCAGGCGCTGCTGCCGCGCCTGGCCGTGTGCGCGCGGGTGCAGCCGGCGCAGAAGCTGCGCATCGTCGAGGCGCTGCAGTCGCACGGCGAGGTGGTGGCCATGACGGGCGACGGCGTCAACGACGCGCCGGCGCTGGCGCGCGCCGACGTGGGCGTGGCCATGGGCATCGCCGGCACCGAGGTGGCCAAGAGCGCCGCGCGCGTGGTGCTCACCGACGACAACTTCGCCACCCTGGTGGCGGCCGTCGAGCAGGGCCGCGTGGTGCGGGCCAATCTCGGCAAGCTGCTGGTCTACCTGTTCGCCACCTCGCTGGACGAGGTGGTGGTGCTGCTGCTGGCGCTGCTGGCGGGCTACCCGCTGCCGCTGGCGGCGGTGCAGATCCTGTGGATCAACCTCGTCACCGAGGGCACGGTGACCATCAACCTGGTGATGGAGCCGGCCGAGGGCGACGAGATGCGCCATCCGCCCCGCCCCCGCCTGGAGCCGCTGCTGGGCGCGGCGCAACTGTGGCGGCTGGCGCTGCTGGTGCCGGTGAGCTCGGCCATCACCTTCGGCTGGTTCGCGTGGCGCACGCACCTGGGCGCGCCGGCCGACGTGGTGCAGACGCAGACCTTCACGCTGCTGGCCATGACGCAGTGGTTCAACGTGCTCAATTGCCAGTCCGCCACGCGCTCGGCCCTGAACCGCTCGCTGCTGCGCAACCGCTGGCTGTTGGGCGGCCTGCTGCTGAGCGTGGCGCTGCAGGCGGCCGTGCTGTGGTGGGGGCCGCTGAACGCGCTGTTCCACACCGTGCCGCTGGGCTGGGACGAGCTCTGGCCGCTGCCGCTGGCCGCCAGCGTGGTGCTGTGGGTGGAGGAGGCGCGCAAGGCGCTGGCGCGGCGGCGCCTGGGGCGGGCCCGCCGCTCAGGCGGGTTGAGCGCGGATCAGGGCTTGAAGGCGTCGTGAGCCTGACCGGAAGAGTCGCCGGTGCGGCGTGCGGTGCGGCGTGGGTGGGCGCGGCCGCGCGGGGTCAGGGCAGCGCCTCGTACAGCCCGTCCACCATGGTGTTGCCGGTGAGGTGGCGCACTTCCAGCCGGTAGGCCAGGAAGTCCATGGAGCGGCCCGCTTCGATGGTTTGCGACAGCGAGGCGGCGGTGCCGGGGTTGTTGGCGTAGATCACGCCCATGGGCGAGGGGCCGCGGTTGAACACGCGGTACCAGCGCGCGTTGGTGCCGTCGGTGTTGAAGATCAGTTGGCGCTGGCCCGGGGCTAGGCGTATCAGGCCGGGAGTGGTCATGCAGCAAGCCCTCTTGGGGACGTAGGTCGGTCGCAGGCGTTCACCCGGAGCCCTTTGGGCGATCCTGGAAAACCCGGAATGGTAGCCCGTGGCGCAGGGGCTTTTCGTGACGCGGCGCCGCGGCGGCGACTCCGCCGCGCGCGGCGGGCCACACACCCCACCCGCTATGCTGTACGCATGCACAGCCCCGCCGCCCCGCGCTGGATCGCCCACCTCGACATGGACGCCTTTTATGCGTCCGTCGAGCTGCTGCGCTATCCGGAGCTGCGCGGGCTGCCGGTGGTGGTGGGCGGGCGGCGGGCACACCAGCCGCAAACGCTGGCCGACGGCACGCGGCGCTTCGCCAAGCTGCGCGACTACGCCGGGCGCGGCGTGGTCACCACCGCCACCTACGCCGCGCGCGCCTACGGCGTGCACTCGGCCATGGGCTTGATGAAGGCGGCTCAACTCGCGCCTGACGCCGTGCTGCTGCCCGCGGACTTCGACGCCTACCGCGACATGTCGCGCCGCTTCAAGGCCGCCGTGGCCGAGATCGCGCCCGTCATCGAGGACCGCGGCATCGACGAGATCTACATCGACCTCACCGAGCTGCCCGCCCTGCGCGAGCGCGTGGGCCATGACCCGCTCTCCAGCGTGCGCGCCCTGGCGCAGGAAATCCGCAACAACGTGCGCGCCGCCACGGGGCTGACCTGCTCCATGGGCGTCACGCCCAACAAATTGCTGTCCAAGATCGCCTCGGAGCTGGACAAGCCCGACGGGCTGACGGTGCTGACCATGGCCGAGCTGCCCACAAGGATCTGGCCACTGCCGGTGCGGCGCATCAACGGCATTGGGCCCAAGGCCGGCGCCAAGCTGCAGGCGCTGGGCCTACGCACCATCGGCGAGCTGGCGCAGTGCGAGGCGCCGTGGCTCATCGAACGCTTTGGCCGCAGCTACGGGCAGTGGCTGTTCGACGCCTCGCACGGGCTGGACGAGCGGCCCGTGGTCACGCACAGCGAACCCGTGTCCATCAGCCGCGAGACCACTTTCGAGCGCGACCTGCACGCCGTGCGCGACAAGGCGCAGCTCTCCGAGGTCTTCACGCGGCTGGCGCAGCAGGTGGCGGCGGACCTGCAGCGCAAGGGCTACGTGAGCCGCACCCTAGGCATCAAGCTGCGCTTCGAGGACTTCAAGACCGTCACCCGCGACCTGACACTGCCCGCGCCCACGGGCGACGCCGCCGCCATCCGCCGCGCCGCGGGCCTGTGCCTCAAGCGCGTGGACCTCTCCCGCCGCATACGGCTGCTGGGCATACGCGCCGGGTCGCTGGCGCGGCCCAACGCCGCGGCGCCGGCCGTGCGCGCCGCTACCCGCAAGGCGGCGCCCGACACGGCGGCGGCGCCTGCCGCCCCGCTTGCCGCGCAATCCGAGCTGCCGCTGTTCGATTCACCGGCCTGAGCAGGGCGTCAAGCACGCGGCACGTGCAGACAGCTCAAGGTTGTTGCATATGCACGCCCGTGCAAATCCACATTGACGTCAGGCCTTGTGGCGGCCTGGGACATGGAGCAGTCCTGACGTCACAGTGCCGGCGTCACCGGGGTGCCTGACTTGGTGTTGACCCTGGGTTTTTGACGCCGGTGTGTGCTTCAAACGGGCCCGCCGGGGTGGCCGGGGGTGCTGGCACGGTCCTGGCAATAAGGACGGTGCAGCTTCGATTCGCCCCATAGCCTGCAAATGCAGCAGGGGCCTTTTTGCAGACAGATCACCGCTCAACAGGAGACACGCATGGACATGCTCGAACCCGGCAAATTCGGTTTCCCCGTCAACTTCAAAAAGCGCTACGGCAACTTCATCGGCGGCCAGTGGGTTGAGCCGGCCAAGGGCCAGTACTTCGAGAACATCACCCCGGTGACCGGCAAGGTGTTCTGCGAGATCCCCCGTTCCACGGAAGAGGACATCGAGCGCGCGCTGGACGCCGCCCACGCCGCCAAGGCCGCCTGGGGCCGCACCTCGCCCGCCGAGCGCTCCGCCGTGCTGCTGAAGATGGCCGACCGCATGGAGCAGAACCTGGAGCTGCTGGCCACGGCCGAGACCTGGGACAACGGCAAGCCCATCCGTGAAACCATGGCCGCCGACCTGCCGCTGGCCATCGACCACTTCCGCTACTTCGCCGGCTGCGTGCGCTCGCAGGAAGGCTCGATCAGCGAGATCGACCACGACACCTTCGCCTACCACTTCCACGAGCCCCTGGGCGTCGTCGGCCAGATCATTCCCTGGAACTTCCCGCTGCTGATGGCCGTGTGGAAGCTGGCCCCCGCGCTGGCCGCCGGCAACTGCATCGTGCTGAAGCCCGCCGAGCAGACCCCCGTGTCCGTGCTGGTGCTGATGGAAGTCATCGGCGACCTGCTGCCCCCGGGCGTGCTCAACGTCGTCAACGGCTTCGGCGTGGAAGCCGGCAAGCCGCTGGCCTCGTCCAAGCGCATCTCCAAGATCGCGTTCACGGGCGAAACGGGCACCGGCCGCCTGATCATGCAGTACGCCAGCCAGAACCTGATCCCGGTGACGCTGGAGCTGGGCGGCAAGTCGCCCAACATCTTCTTCGCCGACGTGATGGACAAGGACGACGCCTTCTTCGACAAGGCGCTCGAAGGCTTCGCCATGTTCGCGCTGAACCAGGGCGAGGTCTGCACCTGCCCCTCGCGCGCCCTGGTGCACGAGTCCATCTATGACGCGTTCATCGAGCGCGCCATCAAGCGCGTGGCCGCCATCAAGGCCGGCAACCCGCTGGACAAGAGCACCATGATCGGTGCCCAGGCCTCGGACGAGCAGCTCAAGAAGATCCTGTCCTACATGGACATCGGCCGTGGCGAAGGCGCCGAGTGCCTGATCGGCGGCGAGCGCAACAGCCTGGGTGGCGACCTCGAAGGCGGCTTCTACATCAAGCCGACCGTGTTCAAGGGCCACAACAAGATGCGCATCTTCCAGGAAGAGATCTTCGGCCCCGTGCTGTCGGTCACGACCTTCAAGGACGAGGAAGAAGCCCTGGCCATCGCCAACGACACCAACTTCGGCCTGGGCGCCGGCGTGTGGAGCCGCAACATGAACACGGCCTTCCGCATGGGCCGTGGCATCCAGGCTGGCCGCGTGTGGACCAACTGCTACCACGCCTACCCGGCCCACGCGGCCTTCGGCGGCTACAAGCAGTCCGGCATCGGCCGTGAGACGCACAAGATGATGCTGGACCACTACCAGCAGACCAAGAACCTGCTGGTCTCCTACAGCGAGAACAAGCTGGGCTTCTTCTGATCCCAGGCACGGCGGGGCCCTGCCCCGCCCGCCAGGTTGATGACAGCTCAAACAGCCTTGCAAGGCGGCGGCGCAATCCGCCGCCTTTTTCGTTTCAACGATGTCCGGCGCCTGTCCGGTCCTGGAGCTTGTTCATGTCCGAACCCGACACCTCTTCCGCCGCCGGCGCCGCCGAGGGCACGGCCATCACCGACGTGCCGCAGGTGCTGGCCACCGCGGCGGCGCTGTCGCTGCTGGAGCGCGTGCGCGCGCAGCACGGGCCGCTGATGTTCTACCAGTCGGGGGGCTGCTGCGACGGCAGCGCGCCCATGTGCTATGCGCGCGGCGAGCTGCTGGTGGGCGACGGCGACCGGCTCTTGGGCCATGTGGGCGGCGAGCCCTTCTACATCGCCGAGGCGCTGTTCGAGTACTGGATGGGCTCGCAGCTCATCCTGGACGCCGAGCCCGGGCGCGGCGGCATGTTCTCGCTGGAAGGCGGCACGGGCGAGCACTTCGTTTCCCGCGCGCGGCTGTACAGCGACGCCGAGTGGCTGTGGCTGCAGGCCCACGGGCGGGTGTGAACAGGCCTTCCCCACCGCCTGCAGGCGGGGCCCGCGCTAGTCGTGCGCCGGGGGCTGCGCTGTCTCGCCCATGCGGCACATGAACTCGTACTCCAGCAGTGCCAGGGAGGCGGCCTCGTCGAGCAGGCCGTTGACGCTCAGGCCGCGCTGGCGCGCCACCTCGCGCAGCCGGCGCACGGTGTCGGCCGGCAGCCTCAGCGTCAGCCGCACGGGCTCGTCGCAAGGGGTCGTGCGTCTAGGGGTGCGATTCATGGCGGTCCGAACCCCCAGGAGCGCAGCACCGACTGGCCCCCCTCGCCGAGCAGGAAGCGCGTGAACGCTTCGGCCGCGGGCGTGGCGCCTTGCAGCACGGCCAGGCCGTAGGTGGCGGCCACTTCCAGCTTCTGCGGCAGAGGCAGCACCTGCAGCGCGCGGCTCTCGCGCACGGCCAGCGTGGCGTTGGTGCAGTAGGTGATGAAGACGTCAGCCTGTTTCTCGTCCAGCAGCCAGGCGTAGACGCTGCGGCCTGGCGGCGGCGTGGGCGACGCGGGTCCACCGGCCAGTTGCAGCGCGCGGTCCTTGAGCCGCTGCGCCGAGCCCGGGCCGGCGGCGCCGCTGGACTCCACCTTGTCGAAGAAACGCCAGGCGTAGTCGCCGGCCGGATCGGCGCCCGGCGTGGAGGTGCCCACGCGCAGCGCCGGGTCGAGCAGCCGCTGCGCCACGTCCTGCCCGTTGAGGCTGAAGGACGGCGCGCCCAACAGGCACAGCGCGTTGCGGGCGAAGGGCCGCGCCGCGCCGGAGCGCCCGGCCGCGGCCAGCGCCTGCGGGTGCTCCATGTTGGCCGAGGCAAACACGTCGGCGCGCTCGCCGGCCAGCAGCTTGTCCTTGAGCAGCCCGGAGGGGCCGAAGTTGAAAGCGACGCGGGTGCCCGACTGGCGCTCGAACGCTTGGGCCGCCTCGGTCAGCGCCGTGCGCAGGCTGCCGGCCGCATACACCGTGACGCCGGCCGGCACGGCCTCAGGCGCGGCTGCAGCGGACTGCGCCGCCGCGCCGCCGGCCACGATGGTGGACAGGCCTGCCAGCAGCGCGGTCCGCGCAACTTCCTGCAGAGGGGTGTGCCCACTTGGAGCACCGGAGGAAATCGACATGGGAACGTGGAACAGATTTGACGCCATTGTTTCGATTCCGTCCGCGGAACGCGATATGTGCGCCAGAGCATAACTGGCTGCTTGACGCCATCCCGGATACGGGCAGTACCGGCCGCCAAGCCACCCCAGGTACCGGGGACGATGCCCTCCCGGCATGCCGGCTGCATGTCCAAGGCCATCACCACGGGCCGCGAGATCGCGGGTGGTATTTCGAAGCTTGGGCAACCGAATTGCTGACATGCGCCAGCTGCGGGCAAGGATACCGAAGGGCATCGGATATTCGTCTGGAGCAGCAAGCGCAATTCCTGAATAAACCCAGATCGGACTTCAGGAAAATAAATTTTGCCGCGGCACCATCGTTGGCAACGGCCCGCGAAAGGGTCGGCGCGCCGCAAGCGCGCGCGACAAGTCTGCCCAACCGCAATAAGAAAACAATTGGGATGGACGGCCCTTGCCCATCACATCAATATTTCATCTCAAACCGCTGCTGCCGGAACCTGAATACCGCCGCCCGCGGGCCAATCGATTCCAGGAACAAATCCGGCGCAATTTGTGCCTTTTCCCGCAGCACTTGTCCGTTGACGATCAGCAGCCGGTTCGCGGGCTCGGCCGAATAAATACCGCCGCCCAAGGTCAAGGGCGGCAGCGCCTGGCGCAGTTGCGGCGGCAGCTCGGCCAGGGGCACGGCCGCAGCCGCGGGCGCGGGGGCTGCAGCCGGGGCGGCTGGCACT
>NZ_JAXOJX010000093.1:0-25688 GCF_034427735.1 Azohydromonas lata | reverse complement strand
ACATCCGGCGCCTGGGCGTGCGCCGCGCCGAACGGCTGGCCGTGGGCCGGCCCGCCGACGCCGCACCGGCGCTGCTGGGCACGCTGTTCACGCTGTGCGGGCACGCGCACGTGCTCACGGCGCGCCGCGCCGTCGACGCCGCGCGTGCCGCACCCGGCACCGAGCTGCCGTCGCCGCCGGAGGCGGACGCACGCACCCTGCAGTGGCGTACCGCGCAGGAGCAGGTGCGGCGGCTGCTGGTCGATGCACCGCCCGTGGTGGACCTGTCGCCGGCCACGCCGGTGGTGCTGCAGCGCTGCCCGCTGTGGCAGGGCGGCGGCGAGGTGTCGGCCGCGGCGCTGGCGCAGTGGCTGGCGTCGGACTTGCTGTCCATGCCCGTTGCGACCTGGCTGGCCGCCTGGGAGCGCGACGGCGAAGCCTGGCTGCGCGAGTGGTCCGTCACCGCGCGCAGCCCCGTGGCGCGGCTGTTGCGCCGGCTGTGGCCCTGGGCCTCGGCGCTGCGCCTGCCGCACCGCGCGCTGCGGCTGCACGCACGGGACGGCAGCGCCCTGGCGCTGGCCGCGCAACTGGCTGCCGATGCACCGTTGCAGGGCGCCGGCGGTGTGCCATATGCCACGGGCCCCTGGTGCCGGCAGCGCGATCGGGAAGCGGCCCGGGTTGACAATGCCTGGATGTTCTTCGCCAGCCGCCTGACTGACCTGGTTCGCCTCGCCAGCCCCGACGGCCCGGCCACCGGCGCGGGGCTGCTCGCCTGCGGCGCCGTCAACACGGGCGGGCGCACCGGCCTGGCCTGGACCGAGACCGCCCGCGGCCTGCTGGTGCACGCCGTGGCGCTGGACGAGGCCCACCGCGTGGCCGCCTGCCGCGTGGTCTCGCCCACCGACTGGAATTTCGACCCCCTGGGCCCCGCCGCCCGCGCGCTGCGCGACGTGCGTGACGCCGCACAGGACGCACGCGCCGTGCAGTCGCTGGTGCTGGCGCTGGACCCGTGCATGGGCTGGGAGGCGCAGGCGCGCCGGCAGGACCAGGAGACGGCACATGCATGAGGTCAGCCTGGCCGGGGGCATCCTGCGCATCGTGGAAGACGCCGCGCGGCGCGAGCGCTTCAGCCGCGTCTCCACGCTGCGCCTGGAGGCCGGGCGCTTTGCCGGCGTGGAGGTGCGGGCGCTGCGCTTCGCGCTGGAGACGCTGGCGCCGGGCACCTGCCTGGAAGGCGCGCGCATCGACATCACCGAACCGCCGGGCCGCGCCTGGTGCATGCGCTGCGGCGGGGAGGTGGAGCTTGAAGCCCGCGCCGACCCCTGCCCGGGCTGCGGCGGCCATCAACTGCAACCCACGGGCGGCACGGAGCTGCGCGTGGTGGACATGACGGTGCACGACTGAACGCGCCGCCATCGCCCAACCCCTGAGTACAAGGAGAACCCGTCATGTGTGTGGTCTGTGGATGCGCGGACAACGGTGCCGCCCCCGGCGGCCAGCCGGCCAGCCCCGCCGTGGCCGACGAGCGCGGCGACCTGCATTTCGGCGCCGGCGCGGCGCGGGTCTCTGTGCCCGGCATGTCGCAGGAGCGGGCCATCAAGATCGAGGCCGACGTGCTGGGCGAGAACAACCGCCTGGCCGCGCTCAACCGCGCGCATTTCAGGAGCCACGGCGTGACGGCGCTCAACCTCGTCTCCAGCCCCGGCTCCGGCAAGACCACGCTGCTGTGCGCCACCATCGCGCTGCTCAAGGCGCGCGAGCCGCGGCTGCAGGTGGCCGTGATCGAGGGCGACCAGCAGACCAGCTTCGACGCCGACCGCATCCGCGCCACCGGCGCCCCGGCCATCCAGGTCAACACGGGCAAGGGCTGCCACCTCGACGCGCAGATGGTGGCCGAAGCTTTCAAAAGGCTGCACACCCACGGCCATGCGCATGGGCATGAGCACGGGCATGCCCACGGGCACTCGCAGGGCCACGCGCACGATCACGACCATGGGCACGACGGCCATTCGCACGGCCACGACCACGCGCATGACCCTGGCCACGATCACGGCCATGCGCACGCTCACGCGCATGACCACGACCACGACCACGACCACGACCACGACCACGCGCAGCAACTGCTGCTCATAGAAAACGTGGGCAACCTGGTGTGCCCGGCCCTGTGGGACCTGGGCGAGGCCGCCAAGGTGGCGGTGCTGTCGGTGACCGAGGGCGAGGACAAGCCGCTGAAGTACCCCGACATGTTCGCCGCGGCGCAGCTCATGCTGATCAACAAGGTGGACCTGCTGCCCTACGTGAGCTTTGACGTGGAGCGCTGCATCGCCTACGCGCGCCGCGTGAACCCGGCCATCGAGGTGCTGCAGGTCTCGGCCACGCGCGGCGACGGCATGGACGCCTGGCTGCACTGGCTGCTGCACGCGGGCCAGGCGCCGAGCCCCGTGGCGGCGCCCACCGAGCGCGAGCTGGCGCTGCAGCAGCGCATTGCCGACCTGGAGCGCGAGCTGCAGAAGTGGCGCGCCGCGGCCGCCGCGGCCGCGCAAAGCTGAGCCCGCGCCCCGCACCCGCCATGGACACCGAGCTGAGGCTGCCGCTGCCCGCGCCGCGCCGGGTGCTGGCCGTGGGCGCCTGGCTCAAGAACGCCGCCTGCCGCGTGGACGGCACGCAGGTGCTGCTGAGCCCCGTCCACGGCGACCTGGACGACCCGGCGGCCTGCACGGCGCTGGAGGACTCGGTGCAGCGGCTGCTGGCGCTTGGGCCCGTGGACGCCGTGGCGCACGACCTGCACCCCGACTTCCACAGCACGCGGCTGGCGCAGGCCCTGGCCGCGCGCCTGGGCGTGCCGGCGCTGGCCGTGCAGCACCACCACGCGCACATCGCCGTGGTGCAGGCCGAGCAGGGCATCACCGGTGCGCTGGTGGGCCTGGCACTGGACGGCGTGGGCCTGGGCACCGACGGCCTGCCCTGGGGCGGCGAGCTGCTGTGGGTGCGGGGCGCGCAATGGCGCCGCCTGGGCCACCTGCAGCCGCTGGCGCTGCCCGGCGGCGACGCGGCCGCGCGCGAGCCCTGGCGGCTGGCCGCCGCGGTGCTGCACGCGCTTGGGCGCGGGCCGGACATCCCGGCGCGGCTGGGCACGGCCGTGGGCGAGGGCGCGGCGCGCATGGTGGCGGCCATGCTGGCGCGGCACCTGAACTGCCCGGAGTCCACCAGTGCCGGGCGCTGGTTCGACGCGGCGGCGGGGCTGCTGGGCCTGTCGGTGCGCCAGGCCGCGGAGGCCGAGGCCGCCATCGCGCTGGAGCGGCTGGCCGCGCAGACCATGGCCACGCAGCCCGCGCTGGTGGAGACGCTGGCCCACATCCCGCTCACCGAGGTGCTGCCGGACGGCACGCTGTCGCTGCTGCCGCTGCTGGAGTGCGTGTCCGCCCTGGGCGACGCGGGGCAGACCGGCGAGGCCGCCGCGCTGTTCCACGTGCAACTGGCCGACGCCATGGCCGGCTGGGCCTGGCAGGCCGCGCGCGACCACGGCGCCGCGCAGGTGGCGCTGGGCGGCGGCTGCTTCTTCAACCGCTCGATGAGCACGCGGCTGCAGCTCGCGCTGGACGCCATGCGGCTGCCCGTGCTGCGCCCGCAGCTCGTGAGCTGCGGCGACGCCGGCCTGGCCCTGGGCCAGGCCTGGGCCGCCGCGCTGCGGCTGGCCGAGGAGGAGGGCCAGGGCGATGGCGCCCGGGACGCCCCCTGCGCTGCGGCCGCAGCTTCATCCAACGACAACCCCGACCACCGCCAACCCCCGACGGAGACTTCCCCATGTGCCTAGCTTTACCGGCCCGCGTGGTCAGCCTGACCGAGGGCGGCACGGACGCCGTGGTGGACCTCGGCGGCGTGCGCAAGCGCATTTCCATCGCCCTGGTGCCACACGCCCGGGAGGGCGACTACGTGATCGTCCACGTCGGCCACGCCATAGGGATGATCGATCCCGAGGAGGCCGAGCGCACCCTGGCCCTGTTCGGCGAGCTGGCCGCGCTGGACGCGGCGGACGCCGCCGCCGTGGCCGCGCCCACTTCCACCACCGGCGCCTGAGCCGCACCGCCATGAAGTACATCGACGAGTTCCGCGACGGCGCCATCGCGCAGAAGATCGCCGCCCGCCTGGCCACCGAGGCCGACCCGCAGCGCAGCTACGCCTTCATGGAGTTCTGCGGCGGGCACACGCACGCCATCTCGCGCTACGGCGTGACGGAGCTGCTGCCGCCCAACGTGCGCATGGTCCACGGCCCGGGCTGCCCGGTATGCGTGCTGCCCATTGGGCGCATCGACCTGGCCATCCAGCTGGCGCTGGAGCGCGGCGCCATCGTCTGCACCTATGGCGACACCATGCGCGTGCCGGCCTCGCCCGGCGCGGCCGCGGGCGAGCCGCTGTCGCTCATGCGCGCCAAGGCGCGCGGCGGCGACATCCGCATGGTCTATTCCGCCGCCGACGCGCTGCAGGTGGCGCGCGCCAACCCGGCGCGCGAGGTGGTGTTCCTGGCCATCGGCTTCGAAACGACCACGCCGCCCACGGCGCTGGCCATACGCCAGGCGGCCCAGGAGGACCTGCCCAACTTCAGCGTGCTGTGCTGCCACGTGCTCACGCCCGCGGCGATCACGCACATCCTGAACTCGCCGGAAGTCAAGGACTGGCGCACCGTGCCGCTGGACGGCTTCGTGGGCCCGGCGCACGTGAGCATCGTCATCGGCTCGGCGCCGTATGAAGGTTTCGCGCGCGACTACCGCAAGCCCGTGGTGATCGCCGGCTTCGAGCCGCTGGACGTGATGCAGGCCGTGCTGATGCTGATGCGCCAGGTCAACGAGGGCCGCGCCGAGGTGGAAAACGAGTTCAGCCGCGCCGTCACGCGCCAGGGCAACGCCGCGGCGCAGGCCGTGGTGGCCGAGGTGTTCGAGCTGCGCGAGAGCTTCGAGTGGCGCGGCTTGGGCGAGGTGCCGGTGAGCGCCTTGAAGATCAAGCCGGCTTTCGAGCGCTTCGACGCCGAGGCGCGCTTTGGCCTGACCTACCGTGCCGTGGCCGACCACAAGCAGTGCGCCTGCGGCGAGATCCTGCGCGGCGTGAAGCGGCCCACCGACTGCAAGCTCTTCGGCACGGTGTGCACGCCGGAGAGCCCGATGGGGTCGTGCATGGTGTCCTCCGAAGGCGCGTGCGCGGCGCATTACTCGTATGGGCGCTTCCGGGACATCCCGGTCGTGGCCGCCTGACGTTTCACAAGAACAAGCTGCAAGCCGTCATGAGCACGATCAAGAAGGACTACGTCCGCCCGCTCAACGTGAAAACCGGGCGCGTGGACATGAACCATGGCGCCGGCGGGCGGGCCTCCACGCAACTGATCGAGGAGATTTTTCTCCCGGCCTTCGACAACCCCTTCCTGCGCCAGGGCCACGACGGCGCGGCGCTGCCGCTGCCCGCGGCCGGCCGCCTGGTGGTGGCCACGGACGCGCACGTCATCTCGCCGCTGTTCTTCCCCGGCGGCGACATCGGGTGCTTGAGCGTGCACGGCACCGTGAACGACGTGGCCATGAACGGCGCGATGCCGCTGTACCTGACGGCCAGCTTCATCCTGGAAGAAGGCTTTCCGCTGGCGGACTTGAAGCGCATTGCCGACTCCATGGGCGCGGCCGCGCGCGAGGCGGGCGTGGCCATCGTCACCGGCGACACCAAGGTGGTGGAGCAGGGCAAGGGCGACGGCGTCTTCATCTCCACCACGGGCGTGGGCGTGGCGGCGCCGGGGGTGGACACGTGCGGCGCCAACGCGCGGCCGGGGGACGTGGTGCTGGTGTCCGGGACGGTGGGCGAGCACGGCGTGGCGGTGCTGTCGCAGCGCGAGTCGCTGGCGTTCGAGACGGCCATCGTCTCCGACACCGCCGCGCTCAACGGGCTGGTCGCCGCCCTGCTGGCGGCGCTGCCGGGACGCGAGGGCGACCTGCACGTGCTGCGCGACCCCACGCGCGGCGGGCTGGCGACCACGCTCAACGAGATCGCGCGCCAGTCCGGCGTGGGCATGCTGCTGCAGGAGGCCGACATCCCCGTGCTGCCGCAGGTGGACGCGGCCTGCGAGCTGCTTGGGCTGGACCCGCTGTACGTGGCCAACGAAGGCAAGCTGGTGTGCATCTGCGCGCCTGACGTGGCGGACGCGGTGCTGGCGGCGATGCGCGCGCATCCGCGCGGCGTGGGGGCGGCGCGCATAGGCACCGTCACCGAAGACCCGCACCGCTTCGTGCAGATGGCGACCAGGCTGGGCGGGCGCCGGGTGGTGGATTGGTTGAGCGGGGAGCAGTTGCCGCGGATTTGTTGAGGGATGGGCTTGGCGTCGCAGATGCCGCTGGCAGGAAGTGCCGTTGGCATGAGGTGCCGTTCGCAAAGGGTGCTGTTCGCATCCCGTAAGCCAGGCCGCTTCGCACCCTTGTTCGTCATTCCCGCGAAGGCGGGAATCCAGGCGGCCCCACGCCGGAGCGCAGAGACACGCAGGAATGCCGGGGATGGCACCTGGGTACGCCCGCCTGTGAGCTTGCGGCCGACTTGGGGACCGCCTGGATTCCCGCCTTCGCGGGAATGACGAAGCAGTGGGGCAACGGAGCGGCTGGCGGCTGGCGGCTGGCGGCCCAGGCTCACACCCACCCTGGCACCTCGCCCAAGCAACTTCGTGCAGCCGTCACGAATTTCTGCCCACCGCCCGCCCCCTTCATGCCGCCAACACTTGCCGGGGGAAAATCCCCCGCTTCGCCTGCGTCAGCCCAGCAGTGAAAACGCCATGAACCTTCCTGACCTGCTGCCCGTGGTGCTCGTCGTCGATGACGAGGCGCGCTCGCGCGAGGCGATGCGGCGCACGCTGGACGAGGAGTTCCGCATCCTCGAAGCACCGCACGCCGAGGACGCCCGCGCACAGATGGAGCGCCACGACGTGGACGTGATCCTATGCGACCAGCGCATGCCCGGCCTCAGCGGCGTGGACTTCCTCAAGGAGGCGCGCCAGCGCTGGCCGGAGTCGGTGCGCATCATCGTGAGCGGCTACACCGACAGCGAGGACATCATCACCGGCCTCAACGAGGCGGGCATCCACCAGTACGTGCTCAAGCCCTGGGTGCCGGACGCGCTGCTGGCCACCGTGCGCGCCGCCGTGGAGACGCGCACGCTGCAGCGCAGCCTGCAGCGGCTGGACGTGGACATGCGCACCGCCACGCCCGTGCTGCGCCAGCGCCGCAGCGAGGCGCTGGCCAAGGCGCGCGCGGTGTTCGACTTCGACCGCATAGAGCGCGCCCCGGGCAGCCCGCTGGACGGCATCTGCGCCATGGCCGAGCGCATGGCGCGCTACGACCTGCCGGTGCTGGTGCTGGGCGAGTCGGGCACCGGCAAGGAGCTGCTGGCCCGCGCCATCCACTACGCCAGCCCGCGCGCGGCCGCGCCCTTCGTCATGGAGAACTGCGCCGCCATCGCCGACACGCTGCTGGAAAGCGAGCTCTTCGGCCACAAGCGCGGCGCCTTCACCGGCGCCTACGACGACCACCCCGGCCTCTTCCAGCGCGCGCACGGCGGGACGATCTTCCTGGACGAGATAGGCGACACCTCGCCGGCCTTCCAGGTGAAGCTGCTGCGCGTGCTGCAGGAGGGCGAGGTGCGGCCCGTGGGCTCGGCCACGCCGGTGCCGGTGGACGTGCGCGTGGTGGCCGCCACGCACCGCGACCTGGAGGCCGAGGTGCGCGCCGGGCGCTTCCGCGAAGACCTGTACTACCGCGTCGCCGGCGTGACGCTGTCCATGCCGGCGCTGCGCGAGCGCGTGGCCGACATCCCGCCCATCGCACGGCGGCTGCTGCACGACGTCGGCTTGGAGCTGGGCCGCCAGGGCCTGTCGTTTGCCGACGATGCCACGCCGGTGCTCATGGGCTACCCCTGGCCGGGCAACATCCGCGAGCTGCGCAACGAGATACGCCGCGCCGCGGCGCTGAGCGACGGCGAGGTGGTGCCCGCGCGCCACTTCTCGCTCAAGGTGCTGCACGGCCAGGCCGGCGTGAGCACGGCGGCGGGCAAGGGCCATGGCGGCAACGGCGTGGCGCTGCCGGCCTCCGGCACGCTGGCGCAGCGGCTGGAGGCGGTGGAAGCCATGCTGCTGCGCGAGGTGATGCTGCGGCTGCGCTGGAACAAGACACACGCGGCGCGGGAGCTGGGCCTCTCCCGCGTGGGCCTGCGGGCCAAGCTGCTGCGCTACGGGCTGGAGGACAAATCATGAACCGCGAACCCTTCAACGTCCTGTGGCTGCAGTCCGGCGGCTGCGGCGGCTGCAGCATGTCGCTGCTGTGCGCGGACACGACCGACTTCCACGCCATGCTGCGCGGCGCGGGCATCAAGCTGCTGTGGCACCCCTCGCTGTCGCTGGAAAGCGGCCACGAGGTGCGCAAGCTGCTGGACGACTGCGTGGAGGGCCGCGTGCGCGTGGATGCGCTGTGCGTGGAAGGGGCGCTGCTGCGCGGGCCCAACGGCACGGGGCGCTTTCACCACCTGGCCGGCACGCAGGTGCCCATGATCGCCTGGGTGCGCCGCCTGGCCGGCGTGGCGCGCCACGTGGTGGCCATAGGCAGTTGCGCGGCCTGGGGCGGGGTGTCGGCCGGCGACCCCAACCCCACCGAGGCCTGCGGGCTGCAGTACGAGGACGAGCACGCGGGCGGGCTGCTGGGCGCGGAGTTCCGCTCGGCCAGCGGGCTGCCGGTGGTCAACGTGGCGGGCTGCCCAACGCACCCGGGCTGGGTGCTGGACACGCTCATGGCGCTGGCCGAGGGGCTGCTGTCGGCCGCCGAGCTGGACCCGCTCAACCGCCCGCGCTTCTACGCCGACCAGCTCGTCCACCACGGCTGCACGCGCAACGAGTACTACGAGTTCAAGGCCAGTGCCGAGAAGCCCAGCGACCTGGGCTGCATGATGGAACACATGGGCTGCAAGGGCACGCAGGCCCATGCCGACTGCAACACGCGGCTGTGGAACGGCGAGGGCTCGTGCACGCGCGGCGGCTACGCCTGCGTGAGCTGCACGGAGCCGGGCTTCCAGGAGCCGCACCACCCCTTCCACGTCACGCCCAAGGTGGCGGGCATCCCCATCGGCCTGCCCACGGACATGCCCAAGGCCTGGTTCGTGGCGCTGGCCTCCCTGTCCAAGAGCGCCACGCCCAAGCGCGTGAAGCACAACGCGGTGGCCGACCGCATCGTGGTGCCGCCGGCCGTGCGGCGCACGCGGCTGAAATGAGACCCGCAGCATGAGCAGACTGATCGTCGGCCCCTTCAACCGCGTCGAGGGCGACCTGGAGGTGCAACTGGAGCTGGGCGAGGGCGCCGTGAAGGCCGCGTGGGTGAACGCGCCCATGTACCGCGGCTTCGAGCAGATGCTCCCGGGGCGCGACCCGCTGGACGCGCTGGTGATCGTCCCGCGGCTGTGCGGCATCTGCTCGGTGTCGCAGTCGGTGGCCGCGGCGCGGGCGCTGGCGGCGCTCAGCGGCGCGGTGCCGCCGCCCAACGGGCAGATCGCGCACAACCTGATGCTGGCCACCGAGAACCTGGCCGACCACCTCACGCACTTCTACCTGTTCTTCATGCCGGACTTCACCCGCGCCGTGTACGCGCGCCAGCCCTGGCATGCCGAGACGCTGCGGCGCTTCGAGGCGCACGCGGGCGAGCACGGGCGCCGCGCCATCGCCGCGCGCCAGCGCTGGTTCACGCTGCTGGGCACGCTGGGCGGCAAGTGGCCGCACACGCACGCGCTGCACCCGGGCGGCGTGACGCGGCCGGTGGACGCCTCGGAGCGGCTGCGGCTGCTGGCCAAGGTGCGGGAGTTCCGGCAGTTCCTGGAAACCACGCTCTTCGGCGCGCCGCTGGAGGAGGTGGCGGCGCTGCCCGGCGAAGCCGCGCTGCGCGCCTGGCTGGAGGCCGGGGACCGGGGCGACTTCGGCCTGTTCCTGCGCATCGCCGAGGCGCTTGGGCTGGACACGCTGGGGCCGGGGCCGGGGCGTTTTCTCAGCTACGGCGCCTTCCCGCAGCCGGACGGGCTGCTCACCGTGCCGCGCGGCGTGTGGGACGCCGAGGCGCGCGCGCTGCTGCCGCTGGACCTGGACGCCATCACCGAGGACGCCACCCATGCCTGGCTGGACGACCGCGGCGGTGCGCTGCACCCGCGCGACGGCCAGACGCTGCCGGACGCCGACAAAGCAGGCGCCTACACCTGGAACAAGGCGCCGCGCCTGGCCGGGCAGGTGGTGGAGTGCGGCGCCGTGGCGCGGCAGCTCGCCGCCAACCAGCCCCTGG
This sequence comes from Azohydromonas lata, assembly GCF_034427735.1. Classification (NCBI taxonomy): domain Bacteria; kingdom Pseudomonadati; phylum Pseudomonadota; class Betaproteobacteria; order Burkholderiales; family Sphaerotilaceae; genus Azohydromonas; species Azohydromonas lata. The sequence goes on along the minus strand of NZ_JAXOJX010000093.1, from coordinate 15,381 downwards.
TGGTGGACGCCGTGCGCCGCTGCGGCGGCAGCGTGTACACGCGGGTGCTGGCGCGGCTGATGGAGCTTGCGCGCGTGGTGCCGCTGATGGAGGACTGGCTGCGCGCGCTGCGCCCCGGCGAGGCCTGGCACGAGCCGGTGCAGATGCCCGAGGGCGGCGTGGGCGTGGGCCTGGTGGAGGCCGCGCGCGGCAGCCTGGGGCACTGGCTGCGCGTGGAGCGCGGGCGCATCGCGCGCTACCAGATCGTGGCGCCCACCTCCTGGAACTTCTCCCCGCGCGACGCCGCGGGCACGCCGGGTGCGCTGGAAGCGGCCCTGGCGGGCACGCCGGTGCGCCCCGGAGAGGCCACGCCCGTGGCGGTGCAGCACGTGGTGCGATCCTTCGACCCGTGCATGGTGTGCACGGTGCACTGAGTTTTTCCAAGCGATGAGCGAAAGCAGCAGCCGTACCCCCCGTTCCTCCCCGCTGGACGACCCCCAGCGCCGCCGCCTGCTGGGCGACGAGGCGCGGCTGGAGGGCGTGGAGGAGGACACGTGGATAGACGTCATCCAGAAGATGGACGAGGTCTATTCGCAACTGCTGCGCGACGAGGTGGCGCTGGAGGAGAAGAACGCGCAACTGGAGCAGTCGCAGCAGTTCATCTTCAGCCTGCTGTCGGCCATGAGCGACGTGCTGGTGGCTTGCGACCACCGCGGCGTCATCGAGGAGACCAATGCCGCGCTGCGCGAGCTCATAGGCCGCAGCGACGCCGACCTGCACGGCACCAGCGTCTATGCGCTGCTGGCGGGCGAGGCGGCGGTGGCGCGCATGCGCGGCGTCGTGGAGCTGCGGGCGCTGCCGCGGGTGGCGGACACGGTGGAAGTGGAGCTGCTGGACGCGCAGGGCCGCGCCGTGCCGGTGGATTTCAACTGCTCGCCGCGGGTGGACGGCAGCGGGCGGCGCGTGGGCACGGTGCTGGTAGGGCGGCCCATGGCCGAGATCAAGCGCGCCTACCGCGAGCTGCGCGAGGCGCACGAGGCGCTCAAGCGCACGCAGCAGCAGTTGCTTCACTCCGAGAAGCTGGCGTCGCTTGGGCGGCTGGTGGCCGGCGTGGCGCACGAGCTGAACAACCCCATCAGCTTCGTGTTGGGCAACGTGAACGCGCTGCAGCGCTACGGGCAGCGGCTTTCCCAATACCTGGAGGCCGTGCACGGGCAGGAGGACGCGGCGACGCTGGCGTCGCTGCGGCGCTCGCTGCGCATCGACCACTTGCTGGCGGATTTGCCGTCCCTGATTGCCGGCATGCTCGAAGGCGCGCAGCGCACGGCGGACATCGTGCAGGGCCTCAAACGCTTCTCGGCCGTGGACCGCGAGGAGCACGTGGCGGTGGATTTGAACGCCGTCATCCAGCGCGCTATCCACTGGGTATGCAAAGGCACGGCACAGGATTTCCACGTCACGTTCTCACCGGCCCCTGGCGAATGCACGGTGCTGGGCAGCACGGGCCAATTGATGCAGGTGGTGATGAACCTGATTCAAAACGCCTACGACGCGGCCTCCGGCGTGGCAGAAAACAAGCCGGCCCTGGCAATTCGAAGCGAAATCAACGGCGGCAAGGTCAAGGTTTATTTTCAGGACAATGGGCCGGGGATTCCCGAGAACGTTTTATCCCGGGTATTTGATCCCTTCTTCACCACGAAACCCGTGGGCAAGGGCACGGGGCTTGGGCTTTCCATCAGTTATGGCATCGTGGAGAGGCACGCCGGAAAACTGAGCGCGGGCCGGTGCCCCGGCGGCGGGGCGGTGTTCGAGTTGGAATTGCCATTGAAAACTCCTAGCGTTTGAGCAGGCAAAAAACACCTGGAATCGGCAACTGCCTCGCCACTTTGCCTACATTGACGGCCTCATTCAAAAGGCCCAGTATTGGCACGCAATGGCCTTTTGCGTGAAATATGCACTTCTTTTGAGTTTGATTGCAGAATACATCTGCAGCTTGGCTCTTCGCAAGCCCATTACTGCTCAGTACACTTTACTTCATTGATCCGCTTGTGCCTGGCCGGCAGCCGCAACACCGTTTGCGGGTGGCGCCTGTATTTTGTGCAAAAGCAGTTTTCATTTCAGCAGTGACCCTGATTCGATTATCGCCAGAGCATTTACAGCCACAGCCGGAGCTGCCGTTTGATTTGTATGACGAGCACCACCAGTTGCTCGTGGCTGCCAAGCAGCCTCTGGACCATCAGGTAGTACAAGCCAGGCTGCACGCACGCCTGGGCTTTTATGCGGAATCCCAGGCCGTGGAGGAGTGGCGACGTCGTCTGGCCACGGCGACGGACGAATTGTCGCAGCGCGACATGCCGCCGAAGATCGTCAGGGCCCGGCCGATTTCGGTTCCCGTCCAGTCCTTCACCAAGCCGGGAGACGAATGGGAAAATCTCACGCACGCGCTTGAAGCAGTATTGCGCGACGCCAGTGCCAACAAGCCCTGGCTGGAGCCATTGAATTACGTGATGGCACGAGCGCGAGGGCAAGCGACGCTCAAACCGGACGAGGCGCTGTTCCACTTCATTTATGAAGGCCAGTATTACACCGATGAATACAGCAGCCACCAGGCCTTGCGCTGCATGCTGATTGCAGGCGAGGTGGCGCGGCACTTGGAATGGGATGATGCCCTTCTGGATTTACTGGACCGCTCGGCCTTGACCATGAATGTGGCCATGCGCCGGCTGCAAAATACCTTGGCGCAGGAACGCAGCGGCCCCTTGGATGCCGCCACGCAAGCATCGATAGCGCGCCACGCCGCCGACGGGGCCCGCATATTGGAGGAAAGCGGCGTCGCGGATGCCGAGTGGATCGAGGCCGTGCGCCACCACCATGATGAAACCCTGGAGCAAATTCCCGTGGCCCAGCGCCGGCCCGGGCAGCGCGTGGCCGTGCTGCTGCGCCGGGTGGATATTTACGGTGCCAAGCTCAGCCGGCGTGCCGACCGTGCGCCGGCAACGGCCATGCAGGCCGCGCGGGAAGTTTGCTTGGGCGCCAATGGCCGGCTGGACCGAATGGGCGCCGCGCTGCTCAAGGCCATGGGTCTGTATCCGCCAGGCAGTTTCGTGAAGCTGGAAAATCGGGAAATTGCCCTGGTACTGGCGCGTGGCATCAGGCAGGCCAATCACCCCAAAGTGGCCGTGGTGATCAACGCGAAAGGCATGCCCTTACCCGACCCGCGGCCGCGCGACACGGCCCAGCCGGGATATGCCGTGCGCAGCGCAATTTCCCCCGCCAAAATGCTGATGAAATTGCCGCGCGACCGCGTGCAGGCGCTGCACGAGACGCTGCGCTCGATGCAACCATAAGGCGAGACGGGCGGGCGGAACGGGCGAATAAAAGCCCGTGATAAACTGCAAGGCTTGCAGTTGTAAATTTTCAGTTTTGGCTTCTCAACGAGCGCATGAATTGACGGGCTGGGCGGCGGGCATCGCGGCTGCGGCCTGGGTGATTCGCCAGGGAGCGGTCGGTCCCTACCATTTATGGATGCTGGCCACCGTGATCGCCGGCTACTTCGGCGGCACGGCTCCGGACTGGCTGGAGCAGATTCCCTGGCGCAAGAACAAGCGCTGGTGCACACACCGGACCATCACGCACTGGGTGCCCGGGTGGGTGGCCCTGCTGTATGCCGCCAATGCAGGCCTGGGCACCTACTGGTTTTGCGCACCCCTGTTTGGTTTCGCCGCCGGCGGCCTGATACACCTGCTCATAGACTGGCCCAATCCCTTGGGCGTCCCCATTTTGTGGTCGCGCCACTCCTTGAAGCTGTGGAAATCCGGGCACGCCGATTCCTTCGTGGTCGCCGTATGCTGGTTTGCGGCGATCTGGATCGCAGATAAATTATTGTTCGGCTCACTGCATTTTTATCGGGCGCTTGCGTTTTTCGATTGGTCCTAGCATGCCGGCCAGCGCCACCACCCGCACTGTGCCGACGCATCTGTCATCACGCGCTCACTTTCAGACACTCTAGGAAAGCGGGCGCGCCAAACAAAAATCAGGGCGCACCCGACTTGGGCCAATAGCTGATTATTTCCGCCTGCGTCCCGAGAACGGCGCATCCGGGTTGAGAACCGGCCCACCATTCATCGTATAGGTAAATGTCCCGGCCATGGCCACGCCTCAATCCGAGACATATCCCTCATATATCTGGACCGGACCGCCTTCACCCTCGACGTAGCGGGTAAATATAATGCGCAGACTGGTCGGACAATACACACCCACAATGGGATTGACGTCCAGCGCATTGAGTATTCCGGTGATTCTTCTACAACGGGAAGAATTGCTTTCCTGCTGTATCGTCAGCGTCCCTTCAACGTTGTTCGAAATAAAATCCCATGTCCCGGAAATGTTCCAAGGCCAAAAGGAAGGAAAAACGACCTGAGGCACGGGCGCCGCAGCCGGATTCTCTTGGGCCGCCGCATTTTGCGGCCAGGACATGATGAGAGGCAGTGCCGTGGCCACAGCGGTCAGAGACGATCGCATAAATTCCATGGCAATCTCCTGAAGATGTTGCTGCATCAGGGACGAAATCAGCATCTCCGTCCGACGCACATCGTGGGCCGGCGAACGATGCTTGTTTTGCGATTTATCAACTCCAGAAACCTGTCCCGACACGTGCCGGCTACTGGCCGTGAGTATTACGCCCAATAATTTCCGCAACGACCTCATCCAAAAATTGATATTTATCAAAGAAAATTTCAAATCCGGAACTAGCTTGTATTGAGCGCAGTTCAAATCGAGCCAAGCCCGACCGGACTGCGCCATCCAGATTTAATTACGGGGGAATTCTTCGCAACCAAACCGAGGAGTTGTCATGTTCAATGGAAAAATGCTTTCCAGCACCGTGGCATTGGCATCAACGATGCTGCTGCAGGGCGCCATGCAATCTGCAAACGCCCAAGCCGCAGTCCCAGACCCGTCCGCGGCATCCACGGCGGAAGCATCGTCTTTCAATATATCGGGCACATGGCGCTTCTTTTCTTGAGACGTATTGATGAGACTGAGGCTGTACCAGGAGCCCAGCAAGCTGCGCTGCAAGCGGTTCACCGGATTCTTGGACCAAACCACCGATGACAGCAATATCGTGGGCATCTACTGCCCATCCAGCCTGCGCATCTATTTCGGACGTTACAAGGTCGGAGAAACAGCCCCCTTCCAAATGCACGAAGGCTACGTCAACGGCGGGTCGGGCAAATATATGGCCGGAAGCTTCTTTTACTGGGGAAATGAAGGGCCGGAAGGCATCACGACGAACTCATTCATGGGCGAGCGCATTTCGCCGTAAAACCAACGGCATCGTGCCTTTCTTGCTTGAACGCAGCAAGGCGGCGGCATCAACCGCCTCTGCGCTCAACAGCCCTTTGACGAATCGGTTATCGAACTTCGCAAGCAAAACATTGTTCCGTCAATACCGATCACGTCGGACCCAACCAGCCTCGCAATCGATTGCGACGGGGTTTCAGTGTGTCGACGACTGCGCCACCAGGCTCGCGCAGCACCCCGACGCGCCACGGTCCGTCCGGCAGCGCTTGGAAATTCAACGGCCAATCCCGTCGCTGCCATGCGTGCGGGCCGGCACCGCGGGTTTCACACCCGCGTGAGCGGTTGTTGTCCGGGCACGCCTGGAACCTGTGAATCCCGTCTTGCCGGCAAGCAGGAAAATGGCCGCGAATGCCCTGGTGTCCGTGCCGGCATGGCTCCAGTGCCGAATCAGCGCGCCTTGCGTGCCATCGCCCCAGGCGGTGGGCATTTCATCCGGAAATGGCCCTGCCTCGGGAAATCAGGGCCGCCATGGGGCAGCCGTTGCTCGCCTTGGGCAAACGCCAGCCTTGCGCTGCCGCAAGCACGCCGCCATGCCGTCCACCCGGCCGCCGGCAGGCCAGTAAGCATCAGTTAAGCTGCCGCGTACCCCCTGTAGCCACAAGAAGGAGACCGCCATGCCCGCCCTGTTGCCCGACGTGGACCCTGACGGCCTGCTGGAATATTCGGTCGTCTATACCGACCGCGCCCTGAACCACATGTCCGCCCGCTTCCAGGGCGTGATGCGCGACATCTCCGCCATCCTGCGCGAGGCCTACGGCGCTGCGGCCGTGGCCATCGTCCCCGGCAGCGGCAGCTACGGCATGGAAGCCGTGGCGCGCCAATTTGCCACCGGCCAGCAGGTGCTCGTCATCCGCAACGGCTGGTTCAGCTTCCGCTGGAGCCAGCTTCTGGACATGGGCGGCATTCCCGCCGCCACCACGGTGCTGCAGGCGCGCCGCCAGGGCGACGGTGCCCAGTCGCCCTACGCGCCGGCGCCCCTTGAGGAAGTCGTCGCCGCCATCGAGCGCGACAAGCCCGCCGTGGTGTTCGCCCCGCACGTGGAGACGGCCGCGGGCCTGGTGCTGCCGCACGGTTACCTGCGCGCCGTGGGCGAGGCGGTGCGCCGCGTGGGCGGCCTGTTCGTCCTGGACTGCATCGCCTCCGGCGCCGTGTGGGTGGACATGCGCGAGTGCGCGGTGGACGTGCTCATCAGCGCGCCGCAAAAGGGCTGGAGCGGCTCGCCCTGCGCCGCCTTCGTCATGTTGGGCGAGCGCGCGGCCGAGCGCATAGGCGCCACCACCTCCACCAGCTTCGCCTGCGACCTCAAGAAGTGGCTGCAGATCATGCAGACCTACGAGGGCGGCGGCCATGCCTACCACGCCACGCTGCCCACCGACGCGCTGCAGCGCACCCTTGACGCCATGCGCGAAACCCAGCGCCTGGGCTTCAGCAAGCTGCGCGAGGCGCAGTGGGCGCTGGGCGCGGGCGTGCGCGCCATGCTGGAGCGCCGCGGCTTTCCCAGCGTGGCGGCCGACGGCTTCCAGGCACCGGGCGTGGTGGTGAGCTACACCACCGACGCCGAGCTGAGCAGCGGGCGCAAGCTGCTGCTGCAGGGCGTGCAGATCGCCGCGGGCGTGCCGCTGCAGTGCGGCGAGGGACCGGAATTCAAGACCTTCCGCGTGGGCCTGTTCGGCCTGGACAAGCTGCAGGACGTGGACGGCGCCGTGAGCCGGCTGGAGCACGCCTTCGACGCCGCGCTCGCCTGAGCCTCCTTCGCTCCTGGGCCGCCGCCCCGGCGGCCCGCTCGCGCCCGCGAAATACATCTTGCTGAAGCCTTCCGCCTTCTCGCAGTTCCCGCAGGCGCAAGCCGAGTACCGCCAGGCCCGGCGCCGGGGCGACCGCCTCGTGCTGGCCTACGTCGGCGTCTCGGTGCTATGGATTTTGCTGTCCGACCGCGCCGTGGAGTGGCTCATTGCCGACGGCGGCGTGCGCGCGGCCGTGGGCACGGCCAAGGGCTGGCTGTTCGTGGCCGTCACGGCCGCGCTGCTGCTGGCGATGCTGCGGCGCTGGACGGCGGCGCAGCTCGCGCAGCGCGAGCGCGAGCTGGCCAACCGGCACTTGCTGGAAGTCATCGCCGAGAACTCCTCCGACGCCATCACGGCCAAGGACCGCGAAGGCCGCTTCATCTTCTGCAACCCCGCCGCGTTGCGCTGGCTGGGCAAGGAGGCCGGCCAGACGATAGGCCATGACGAGCACGAGATCTTCAGCGCCGAGCAGGCGCAGGCGCTGCAGTCGATGGACCGCGCCATCCTGGCCGACGCGCGCACGCGCGCGAGCGAGCTGGAGATCGACACGGTGCAGGGCCGGCGCGTCTTTCTCACCACGCGCGGCCCGCTGCGCGGGGCCGACGGCTCGGTGGCGGGCGTCTTCGGCATCTCGCGCGACATCACCGAGCGCAAGCGCGCGGAGGAGACGCTGCACGACCGCGAGCACAAGCTGCGCGCCATCGTCACGCACTCCCCCTCGTGCCTCTCGCTCAAGGACCGCGAGGGCCGCTACGTGCTGGCCAACCCCAACCTGCAGCGCCAGCTCGGCTTGGGCGAGGGCGACATCGTCGGCCGCACCGATGCCGACCTCTACCCGCCGGACGTGGCCGCCGCGCTGCGCGCCAACGACGCGCTCGTCCTGGGCACGCGGCAGCGCCACATGCTGGAAGAGACGGTGCCCGTGGACGGGCAGCCGCGGCTGTTCATGAGCCACATGTTTCCCGTGGTGGATGAGGTGGGCACGGCACGCTACGTGTGCCGCATCGCGCTGGACGTCACCGAGCGGCGCCGTGCCGAGCAGGCGCTGACCGCGCGCAACGAGGAGCTGGAGCGCTTCAACCGCGTCATGGTCGGCCGTGAGCTGGAGATGGTCGAGCTCAAGCGCCAGGTCAACGCGCTGTCGCGCGCGCTGGGCCGCCAGCCGCCCTATCCGCTGGCGTTCGACCAGGACGGCGGTCCGCCGCAGCCCGCGGCGGGGGCCCAATGACCACGGCCGCCACGATGGCGCACGCCGCCGCGCGTGGGCGCCGGCTGACGCTGCCCGTGTTCCTGGCGCGGCTGGTGTGGTGGTGCCTGCTGCCGCTGACGCTGGTGTCGGCCTGGCTGGCCTGGGACCGCGTGCACAGCGTCGAGCTGCGCAGCGAGGACGAGGCGCGCCACCAGGCGCGCAACTTCGCCGCCGCCGTGGACCATGTGCTGGCCGCGCGCATCGCCGCGCTGCAGATGCTGGCGCGCTCGCCGCAGTTGCGCGAGGCCCCGCAGTGGCAAGGGCTGTACCAGTCGGCGCAAGGCTTCCGCGAGAGCTTTGGCGCCCATGTGATCCTGGCCGACGGCACGCTGCGCATGGTGTTCAACACCAGCACGCCGCTGGGCACGGTGCTGCCGCCGCTGCCACAGCCCAAGGGCAGGGCGGCGGCCCCGGCGGCGCTGGACAGCGGCACGCCCGCGGTGGGCGACGTGGTGACCGGCCCCGTGCTGCGCAAGCCGCTGGTGGGCATCGCCGTGCCCGCACCGCGCGCCGACGGCACACCCATGGTGCTGCTGGCCATGACGGAAACGGCCGAGCTGCAGCGCCAGCTCGACCGGGTGCAGTTGCCCGGGGACTGGTCCATCGCGCTGCTGGACAGCTTGGGCACGCCCATCGCCCGCCGCTCGCCCGCGGGCGTGGACCTGCGCGAGGCCGCGCGCTTCGGCTCGGCCCCCACGCTGGCGCCCTGGCAGGTGGTGGTGGAGATTCCGCGCAGCGTCTATCGCGCGCGTTGGGCGCGGGCCGCCGGCAGCGTGGTGGCCGCCATCGTCGCGGCCACGCTGATGGGCGCGTTGGGCGGGCTGCTGGCCGGGCGGCGCCTGGCGCGCGCGGTGGCGGCGCTGGCGCTGCCCCGGCCGCAGCGCGCCCGCGCCGCAGACGACATCGCCGAGATCGCCGCCGTGCGCAACCTGCTGGAAGAGGCCACGCAGGGCCGGCGCCAGGCGGAGCTCGACCTCTCGGCCAGCGAGCAGCGCTTCCAGGCCACTTTCGAGCAGGCGGCGGTGGGCATCGCGCTGGTGGCGCCTGACGGGCGCTGGATGCGCGTGAACCACAAGCTCTGCGATATCGTCGGCTACAGCGACCAGGAGATGTTGGCGCTGACCTTCCAGGACATCACCCACCCCGACGACCTGGACGCCGACCTGAGCGAGGTGCGCCGCATGCTCGCGCGCGAGATCACCACCTACGCCATGGAAAAGCGCTACATCCGCAAGGACGGCGCCCCGGTGTGGATCAACCTGACCGTGTCGCTGACCTGGCAGGCCGACGGCAGCCCCGACTGCTTCATCGCCGTGGTGGAGGACATCCAGGCGCGCAAGCAGGCCGAGCTGGCGCTGCGCGCCAGCGAGCAGCGGCTGCAGCTCTTCATCGAGCATGCGCCGGTGGCCATGGCCATGTTCGACCGCGGCATGCGCTACATGGCCGTGAGCCGCACCTGGGTGGACATGTACAGGCTGCAGCGCCAGCTGCCCCTGGTGGGGCGCTGGCACTACGACGTGTTTCCCGAGCTGCCGCAGCAGTGGAAGAACGTGCACCAGCGCGCGCTGGCCGGCGAGGTGCAGTCCTCGGACGCCGACCTGTTCGAGCGCCTGGACGGCAGCCGGCAGTGGGTGCGCTGGTCGGTCCGGCCCTGGTACCAGGGCGACGGCGGCGTGGGCGGCCTGGTGATCTTCACCGAGGACATCACGCAGCGCGTGCTGGCCGAGCAGGCGCTGCGCGAGCAGCAGGCGCAGGCGCTGGAGGACCAGCGCAACGCCCGCCTGGCCGCGCTCAACCTGATGGAAGACGCCGTGGCCGCCCGCGGCCGCGCCGAGCAGGCCAACCAGGCCCTGCGCGAAAGCCAGGCCCAGTTGCGCAAGCTCGCGCAGGCGGTGGAGCAGGGCAGCGAGGCCATCATCATCACGGACACCGAAGGCCGCATCGAGTACGTCAACGAGGCCTTCACCCGCCAAAGCGGCTACGCGCGCAACGAGGTGCTTGGGCGCAATCCGCGGCTGCTGCAGTCCGGGCGCACGGCGGTGGAGAGCTTTGCCGCGCTGTGGCGGGCGCTGCGCGCGGGCCAGCCGTGGAAGGGCAGCTTCGTCAACCGCCGGCGCGACGGCAGCGAGTACATCGAGTCCGCGGTGGTCACGCCGCTGCGCGGCGAGGACGGAAACATCACCCACTACGTCTCGGTGCAGGAGGACGTGACCGAGAAGACCCGCATGGCCCAGGAGCTGGACGCACACCGCCACCACCTGGAGGAGCTGGTCAGACAGCGCACGGCGCAGCTCGACCAGGCGCTGGCCGCGGCCGAGACGGCCAGCCGCGCCAAGAGTGCCTTCCTGGCCAACATGAGCCACGAGATCCGCACGCCCATGAACGCCATCCTGGGCCTGACGCACCTGCTCGGCCGCGAAGCGCCCACGCCGCAGCAGGCGGCGCGGCTGGGCAAGATAGAAGGCGCGGCGCGGCACCTGCTGTCCATCATCAACGACATCCTGGACCTCTCGAAGATAGAGGCCGGCAAGCTGCAACTGGACGAGCGCGACTTCTCGCCGCACGCCCTGCTGGACCACGTGCGCTCCATCGTGGGCGACGCCGCCGCGGCCAAGGGCCTGAGCATCCTCATAGACGCCGACCACGTGCCGCCCTGGCTGCGCGGCGACGACACGCGCGTGCGCCAGGCGCTGCTCAACTACGCGGGCAACGCGGTGAAGTTCACGGCACAGGGGCAGGTGACGCTGCGCGCGCAACTGCTGCGCGAGGACGGGCAGCGGCGGCTGCTGCGCTTCGAGGTGCAGGACACGGGCGTGGGCATCCCGGCCGAGCAGTTGCCGCGCCTGTTCGAGGCGTTCGAGCAGGCCGACATCTCCACCACGCGCCGGCACGGCGGCACGGGGCTGGGACTGGCCATCACGCGGCGGCTGGCGGCGCTCATGGGCGGCGAGGCCGGCGCACGCAGCACGCCGGGGCAGGGCAGCGTCTTCTGGTTCACGGCCTGGCTCAGCCGCGGCGAGCCGCTGCGCGCGGGGGCCCCGGCCATGGCGCAGGCCGAGGCCGAATTGCGGCTGCACCACGCCGGCGCGCGGCTGCTGCTGGCCGAGGACAACGCCGTCAACCGCGAGGTGGCGCTGGAGCTGCTGCGCGGCGCGGGGCTGGAAGTGGACGTGGCCGAGAACGGCCTTACCGCACTGGAGCAGTTGCAGCACCGGCACTACGACCTGGTGCTCATGGACGTGCAGATGCCGGAGATGGACGGCCTGGAGGCCACGCGCGCGCTGCGCCGGCGCCCCGAGCTGGCCGCGCTGCCCGTGCTGGCCATGACGGCCAACGCCTTCGACGACGACCGCGCCGCCTGCCTGGCCGCGGGCATGAACGACTTCGTGGCCAAGCCCGTGGACCCGGAAGGCCTGTACGCCACGCTGCTGAAGTGGCTGCCCGGCGCCCGCGAGCTCGCGCCGCCCACGGTGCTGCCGCCCTCCACGGCGGCGCTGCAGACGCCGCCCGCGGCGGCGCCGCAGGCACAGGGCGACCTGCTGGCGCGGCTGGCGCTGCACCCGGGCGTGGACGTGGCCGCGGGCCTGTCCAACCTGCCGGGCATGGAAGACCGCTACGAGTCGCTGCTGCGCCTCTTCGCCGAGCACCACAGGCAAGACGCCGCCAAGCTCAGCGGGCACTTGGCGCGCGGCGAGCTGCGCGAGGCCACGCTGCTGGCGCATTCGCTCAAGAGCGTGGCGCTGACCCTGGGCGCCACCGAGCTGGCCGCCATCGCCCGCGCCCTGGAAAGCCGCCTGCGCGAAGGCGCGCCGGCCAGCGACGACGCCGTGCAGCGCCACGCCGCCGACCTCGCCCGCACGCTACCGCCGCTGGTGCAGCTCATCCGCGACGCGCGGGCCTGAGCCCGCACCGGCACGGCCCCGGCGCGGCCCTCAGGCCGCCGCCGGGCTGCCCGCCACGCGGCGCACCCAGTCGACGAAGCTCACCACTTCGCTGCGCTGCGCGTGGCGCGCGGGATAGACCAGGAAATGCGCCTGCACGGGCAGGAAGCAGCCCTCGTCCTCGAACACCGGGCGCAGCCGGCCCGCGCGCAGGTGCACTTCGCCAATGGACGTGCTCTCCAGCGCCACGCCCAAACCCTGCACCGCCGCGTCCATGGCCATGAAGGCGCGGTCGAACCGGTAGGCGTAGCCGGCGGGCGCATAGGCCAGGCCGCGGCTGCCGAACCAGTCCGGCCACTGCACCACGCTCACCGTGGACTGGATCAGCGGCACCTGCATCAGCTCCTCGGCCGTGCGTATGCGATGGCGCGCTATGAAGTCCGGCGAGGCCAGCGGCATGATCTTCTCGTCGAAGATGGGCAGCACCGTGAGGTGCGGCCAGTTGGGCACGCCGTAGCGGATGTCGATGTCCGCCTGGCCCACGGTGAAGTCCGAGTGCACCACCGACGAAGACATGGACAGCGAGATGCCCGGGTAGGCCTTGGCGAAGTCGGTGAGCCGCGGCATCAGCCACAGGCTGGCGAAGCTGGGCGTGGAATGCACGTGCAGCGTGTTGCGCACGCCCTTGCGCACGTTGTCGGTGGCCGCGCCGATGGCCGCCAGCGCCCCGGAGATGCGCCGCAGGTAGTCCTCGCCCGCGTCGGTGAGCTCCACGTTGCGCGCCGTGCGCTCGAACAGGCGCACGCCCAGGAACTCCTCCAGCTTGGCGATCTGGTGGCTGATGGCCGAGGGCGTGAGGTGCAGCTCGTTGGCCGCCACGGTGAAGTTGCGCCGGCGGGCCACGGCCTCGAAGGCAATGAGGCTGGACAGCGGCGGAAAAGACGTTCTCATGGGCGCATATCCGGACAAACCCAAAGATGAAGAGACATCAACCTTCATTGAAATCATATCGTTTGTCTTCAACCAGGGTGCTTTCCACAATCCACTCCATCGCAAACGACACACCCCGGAGACAGACATGCTGCTTGCAGACAAGGTTGCCCTCATCACCGGCGGCGCCGGCCTCAACGGGCTGGGTTTCGCCACCGCGCGCTGCATGGCCGAGCACGGCGCGCGCGTGGTCGTCATGGACCTGGCGGCAGCCGACCCGGCCGCCGCGGCGGCGCAATTGGGCGACCACCACATGGGCGTGCAAGCCAGCGTCACCGACAAGGCCGCGGTGGATGCCGCGGTGGCCCAAGTGCTGGAGCGTTACGGACGCATCGACATCCTGGTGAACAACGCCGGCATCACGCAGCCGCGCAAGACCGTGGACATCAGCCCGTCGGACTACGACGCCGTGCTGGACGTGAGCCTGCGCGGCACGCTGCTGGTGTCGCAGGCGGTGCTGCCGGCGATGCAGGCGCAAAAGAGCGGCTCCATCATCTGCATCTCCTCCGTCAGCGCGCAGCGCGGCGGCGGCATCCTGGGCGGCCCGCACTACTCGGCGGCCAAGGCCGGCGTGCTGGGCCTGGCGCGCGCCATGGCGCGCGAGTTCGCCATCGAGGGCATACGGGTGAACTGCATCACGCCGGGCCTGATAGGCACCGACATCCTCAAGGGCAAGCTCACCGAGGAGCGCAAGGCCGAGATCGCCGAGACCATTCCCATGGGCCGGCTGGGCCACCCCAGCGACATCGCCGGCGCTTGCGTCTTCCTCGGCAGCGAGCTTTCGGCGTACTGCACGGGCGTCACGCTGGACGTCAACGGCGGCATGCTCATCCACTGAGACGAACCGCCGCTTCCCGCGGCAGCGGCGTGCTTACGCCGCCCTACATTCCAGCCCCATTGAATCGCCGCACAGACGGCAACCAGGAGACAAACCATGAAGCGCAGACTCTTCTCTGCCGCCGGCTTCGCGCTGGCCGCCACGCTGGCGCTGCCCGCCTTGGCCCAGAACGTCAAGCTCACCCTGGGCCACGGCGCCGCGCCGGGTAACCCGCGCCACGAAGCGGCGGTGAAATTCGCCGAGATCGTCAAGGCCAAGACCCATGGCCGCATCGAGATCCAGGTGGCGCACTCGGCCCAATTGGGCGACGACGCGGCCATGGTGACCGCGCTGCGGTCGGGCACCCTGGACCTGTCGGCCAACAGCCAGGGCGCGCTGTCCACGGTGATCCCGGAATACGCCGCGCTTGGCCTGCCCTTCCTGTTCTCCGACATGCAAAAGGCCTGGGCGCTACTGGACGGCCCGGTGGGCGAGGAGTTGGCCAAGCGCACGGCCGCCAAGGGCATGGTGGTGCTGGGCTACTGGGACAACGGCATCCGCCACATCACCAACAACAAGCGGCCCATCAAGGTGCCCGCCGACGTCAAGGGCCTGAAGCTGCGCACGCCGCCGGACGCGATGACGGTGGACATCGTCCAGGCGCTGGGTGGCGACGCACAGCAGATCAAGTTCGCCGAGCTGTACGTGGCGCTGCAGCAGGGCGTGGTGGACGGGCAGGAGAACCCGCTGGCCAACATCGCCTCGGCCAAGCTGTACGAGGTGCAGAAGTACCTCTCGCTCACCGGGCACAAGTACGAGTCCAACCCCTTCCTGATGGGCAAGCGCTCGTGGGACAAGCTCAGCCCCGCCGACCAGCAGGTGTTCAAGGAGGCCGCGGCTGAAGCGACCAGGCTGCAGCGCAAGCTCTCCAAGGACGCCAACGAGAAGCTGGTGGCCGAGCTCAAGGGCAAGGGCGTGCAGGTGGACACGGTGGACCGCAAGGCCTTCGTGGACGCCACGCGTCCGGTCTACGACAAGTGGGCCGCCAGCCCCTCCGGCGACTTCTTCAAGCGCGTGATTCAGCAGGCGCAGGCGCAGTAAGCCTCGCGCCCGCCCAAGGGCAGCCCGACGCCTGACCGCTTCGCCGTACAGACCCGGTGAGGCCTGGCCCTGCGCGTTGCGGCTGCAACCGCCCACTTCGCCCGTGCTGCCTACGCGGGCCCATGGAGACCCTCCATGCCTTTCCTCCACCTTCTGGACCGCTGCATAGGCCTGGCCTGCCGCGGCGTGCTGTACGTCACGCTCAGCGTGGTCTTCGTG
>NZ_JAXOJX010000092.1:0-26353 GCF_034427735.1 Azohydromonas lata | reverse complement strand
GCGCCTGGCGGCCGCCGCGGCGGCAACCCGACGGCGCGCGGGCCAGCGCCAGGGGGCCGGGCCGGCACCTCCACGCCGCCCACGCCTTCAATCCACCCGCACCGCCACCTTGCCGAACTGCGCGCCGGACGCCAGCCGGTCCAGCGCGGCGTGCACGTCGTCCAGCGCCCAGGTCGAATCGATCACCGGGCGGATGGCGCCGCCCGCGCAGGCCTGGAGCAGCGCGCCCATCTCGTGCAGGTCGCCCAGGGTGGAGCCCAGGATCTGCAACTGGCGGATGAAGATGCGGCGCAGGTCCGCCGGCGGCTGGTCGCCGCTGGTGGCGCCGCAGGTGACGATGCGCCCGCCGCGCACCACCGCGCGCAGGGCCGCACCCCACACGGCCGCGCCCACGTTCTCGATGACCACGTCCACGCCGCGCCCCGCGGTGAGTGCCAGCACGGCCTTGGCCACGTCCTCGCGCTCGCCGTTGACGGCGTGGTCCGCGCCCAGGGCCAGGGCCCGCTGCAGCTTGGCGTCGTCGCGCGAGGTGACGATGGCCCGCGCCCCCGCCCACTTGGCCAGTTGCAGCGCCGCCAGCGACACGCCGCCGCCCACGCCGAAGACCAGCACCGTCTCCCACGGCTGGAGCCGGGCCTTGGTGAAGAGCATGCGCCAGGCCGTGAGGTGGTTGACGCCCAGCGCCGCGGCCTCCTCGAAACCGAAGCCCTGCGGCATGGGAAACACGTTGCGCGCGGGCAGCGACACGTATTGCGCCAGCGTCCCGTCGCGGTGCTCGCCCAGGTAGGACACGCTGGGGCACAGCACGCCCTCGCCGCGGGCGCAGAACTCGCAGCGCCCGCAACTGATGCCCGGGTGCAGCAGCACCGCCTGGCCCACGCGCAGCAGCGGCTCGTCCTCGCCGACCTCCTCCACCGTGCCCGCGCCGTCGATCCCCATGATCTGCGGCAGCCGGTGCGTGATGCCCGCGCCGCTGTCGCGCATGTACAGGTCCACGCGGTTGAGCGTGGCCGCGCGCAGCCGCACCAGCACCTCGCCGGGGCCGCGCCGCGGGCGTGGGCGCGGGCCCACGCTCACCACCTCGTTGCCGCCATGGCCAGTAATGCACGCGGCCTTCATCGTGTCGTTCACGGGGACTCCTGCAGGATGGGGAGCCGCATGATGCGCCGCGGGACGGCGGCCGGTTGCGGGCCGGCTTCAGGCCCGCTTCAGGCCTGGGTCAGCGCCGGGCGCGGCGGCGGGGGCGGTGCGCCGCACTCGTCCAACTGCTGCGGGCGGCCGAAGTGGTAGCCCTGCACGTGGTCCACGCCCACGCTTTTCAGCAGGGCCAGGGTCTCGGGGTCCTCGACCATCTCGGCGATGGTCGTCTTGTTCAGGCCCTTGGCCACGTCCACGATGGCGCGGACGAAGACGAGGTCGTTGCGGTCGCGCGCGAGGTTGCGCACGAACAGGCCGTCGATCTTGAGCACGTCCGCGGGCAGGTGCTTCATGTAGGCGAAGGAGGCGAAGCCGCTGCCGAAGTCGTCCAGGCACACGCGGCAGCCCAGGCCGTGGAGCTGGGCGATGAGGTTTTGCGCGTCCTTGAGATCGCCCACGGCGGCGGTCTCGGTGAGCTCCACCAGCAGCCGCTGGGGCTCCACGCGGTGGCGGCGCAGCTCGTTTTCGATGTGGCGCGGCAGCCCCGGATCGTCGAAGGAGCGGCCGGAGATGTTGATGGCGATGGCCGGCACCGCCGCGCGCTGCGCCAGCGTGGCGATGGCGTTGCTGATCACCCAGCGGTCGATCTCGCGGATGAGGCCGCTGCGCTCGGCGTGCGGGATGAACTGCCCCGGGTTGATGAGCCGCTCGGGGTCGGCCTCGTCGCGCAGGCGCAGCAGCAGCTCGTAGTGCTGGAGCTGGCCGCTTTGCGTGTCGAACACGCCCTGGAAGACGGGAACCAGGAGCTGCTGGTCCAGCGCGCGGCGCAGCCGCTCGTTCCAGCCGATGCGGGCGAGCTTCTCGTCGGTGCCGTCGCGGTCGCGGTCGTAGAGCTGCCAGCCGTTCTTGCCGGCCTCCTTGGCCTGGTACATGGCCGCGTCGGCGCGGGCCACGAGCTCGTCGGGGTTGTCGCCGTGCTCGGGGAAGAGCGCGATGCCCAGGCTGGAGGTCAGCCGCAGGCTCTGGCCGCGGAAGGCCACGGGCAGCCGCGCAATGGCCTGCACGATGCGGTCGGAGAGCGCCTGCAGCATCTCCGGCCCCTCGGCCTCGCAGATCAGCGCGAACTCGTCACCGCCCAGGCGGACGAAGAACTCGCTGCGCCGCACCAGCGCGCTGACCTCGGTGGCCACCTGCACCAGCACCTTGTCGCCGGCCTGGTGGCCGTAGCGGTCGTTGATGAGCTTGAACTCGTCCAGGTCGAACAGCAGCAGCGCCACCTGCGTGCCCTGGCGCTGCGCGTTGGCCAGGCGGCGCTGCAGCTCGTGCTGGAAGGAGCGGCGGTTGTACAGGCCCGTGAGCGGGTCGCGCTCGGCCAGGTACACGAGCTGCTGCGCCGTGCGGCGCTCGGCGGTGACGTCGCTCAGGATCCACAGGCGGCCCATGGTGTGGCCCTCCTCGTCGCGCACCGGGTGGGCGATGCGGGTGAGCACCGTGCCGTCGGTGAGCTGCAGCTCCGCGCTCTGGCGCCCCTGGCCCTGGCCGCTGGCGAAGCAGTCGCGCGCCACGCCGCGCGCCGCGGCCAGCGCGGCCAGCACCTGCACGGCGTGGCCGTCGACCTCGGCGTCCACGTCGATGCCCAGCAGCCGGCACAGCGCGGGGTTGTGGTAGACGATGCGGTCCTGCTCGTCCACGAACAGGATGCCTATGGACATGGCCGACAGCAGCGCTGCCAGCCGCGCGTGCTCCGCGCGCGACTGCTCCAGGTAGCACTGCTGCAGCGCGTGCGCCTCCTGCAGCGCCTGCACGCGCTCGGCGATGGCGCCGGCCATGGTGTTGAACGCGCGCGTGAGCGTGCCCACCTCGTCGCGGCTGGCCACGCGCAGCCGCACGTCCAGCCCGCCCTCGGCAATGCGCTGCGCCGCGCCCGTGAGCTCCTTGAGCGGGCGCGTGAGCCAGCGCCCAACGGCCACCAGCAACCCCAGCGAGGCCAGGATGGCAGCCACGCTGATGGCCACGTTCTGCGCCATCAGGCGCTGCGCCGTGGCGTGCAGCTCCTGCAGCGCGATGCCGAAATGCAGCCGCCCATAGGTCTGTCCGGCCAACTCGATGGGCATGTCCACGTCGAAGTGGCCGTCGGCCAGGTCCAGGCGCAGCTCGGTGTCGGCTGTGGGCAGCCGCTGGTGCATGTCCCAGCCCTCGCTGGCGATGGGCTTGCCCTCGTCGTCCAGCAGCACGAGGTAGGCGATGGCCTGGGCGCTGCGGCTCTCGCGCAGGATTTCCTGCAGCGTGACGATGTCCTCCTGCGCCAGCGGCGCGGCCAGCGCGGCGTTGAGCAGCGGCTTGGACTGCTCCACCCGCAGCGCCGCCTGCGCGCGCAGCGTGCTGTCCATGAGCCGCGCGCCGCCGGCCACCAGCAGGCCCAGCACCACGACTTCCACCAGCACGCACGCGAGGATGATGCGTGCCGACAGCGAGCCCAGCAGCCGCCTGAGCCTGCTCAACGGGTGCTCTCCAACTGCGCCTTGAGGTCCGCCACCAGCGGGTCCAGGCTGGCCATGTCGCGCGCGGACAGCGGCGCCAGGCCGCCATGGCCCAGCTCGGCCACGAACTTCTGCCCGGCCGGCGTGGCGTTGGCGAACTCCATCATGGTGCGGCGCAGCGCCTCCACCTCCGCCGGCGCCAGCACCGGGCTGGCCATGTACATCAGCGGCGTGGTGGTGCTCAGCACCGTGATCACGCGCAACTGCTCGGCCGCCGCGGCCGGGATCTGGCGCAGCGTGGTGGACGAGGAGATGGCGGCCATGGCGTCGCCGCGCTGCACGGCCGCCAGCGAGTTGGCGTGGCTGTTGGTGGTGCGCACCGTGACGTCGCGCCCGGGCACCAGGCCGCGCTCCTTGAGCGCGCGCTGCCCGGCCAGCGTGAGCGTGGCCAGGGCGTCGGTGGTGGCGATGGTCTGCCCGCGCAGCGAGGCCACGTCCTGCACCGGGCTGTCCTTGAGCGTGACCAGCAGCACTTCCAGCGAGTTCTGCGCGCGCAGCAGCGGCACGTAGCCCGTCTCCACCTGCGCCAGGCGGCCGAAGGCGGGCGAGGTGGCCACCACGTCGTACTCGCGCTTGGCGGTCTTGTCGAGGTAGGTCAGGTAGTCCGGCGCGCTCACCAGCCGCACCGGGCGCTGCAGCGTGCGCTCCAGGTGCTCCTGCAGCGGCCGGTAGAGCTGCACGATGGCACGCGCGCTCAAGTAGGGCACCACGGCCAGCGTCAGCGGACGCTCGCCGGCCGCCTGCGCGCCGCCGGCCAAGGCCAGCAGCAGGCTCGTGAACAACTTCAGAAAGGCGCGCATCGGTCCCAGGGCCGCGAAGAGGAATGACAACAAGACCCCATCACGGTGATGGACGGCCCGCCCCACATTGTGGCTGCGGGAAGGCCCCACCAGGCCACCGCCACAAGTTACGCCGTGATACATAGCACGACGCCATTGGGCACGAAGCGGGGGGCGAAGCCCTTCACGCTTCTTTACCCGGGCCACACGGCTGCGCAACGCACGGACCTCAATCTTCAGGCTCCTACTGCGTGGAGCCTTGAAATGAACAAGCAAGCAAGCGTGACTTATTCCACTGCCCCAGCGTCCGCGATGCGGCGCACCGCCTGGCGTGCCGGCGCCGCTGCGCTGGTGCTGGCCCTGGCGGGCGCGGCCGGCGGCATGGCGCAGGCGCAACCCGCGCCGCCGCCGCCCGCGGCCTCCGCGCCCGGGCCGATGGGCGGTCCCATGGGCGGCCCGATGCACGAAGGCCACCGCCATGGCGGCCCGGGCATGGGCGGCCGCCACATGGAGCGGCTGCTGGAGCGCGTGAACGCCACGCCGGAGCAGCGCGGCAAGATCCGCGGCATCTTCGATGCCGCCGCGGCCGACATGCGCACCCAGCGCGACACGCGGCGCCAGTTGCACGAGCAGGGCCTGACGCTGCTGGCCCAGCCCACCATAGACACGGCCGCCGTGGAGCAGCTGCGCCAGCAGATGCTGGCCCAGCACGACCTGGCCTCCCAGCGCTGGAGCAAGGCCATGGTCGATGCGGCCAACGTGCTCACGCCGCAGCAGCGCACGCAACTGGCCGCGCTCATGCGCGAGCACGCAGCACGCGGTCCTGGTGGCCAGCATCGCTGAGGGGGCTATGCTTTCGTGCTCTTCAATACAGAGCCCAAGTAGTGCCCCTGACATGCCCCGACTGCTGCTGATCGACGACGACGCCCGCCTGAGCGCCATGGTGGCTGATTACCTGCGCAACGCAGGCTTCGCCGTTGAGCTGGCCGCCACGCTCAACGACGGGCGCCGGCGCCTGCTCATAGAAAACTTCGACGCGCTGGTGCTGGACCTGATGCTGCCCGACGGCGACGGGCTGGACCTCACGCGCGAGCTGCGCGCCGATGCGCGCACGCGGCGGCTGCCGCTGCTCATGCTCACCGCGCGTGGCGAGCCGCTGGACCGCATCGTGGGCCTGGAGCTGGGCGCCGACGACTACCTGAGCAAGCCCTTCGAGCCGCGCGAGCTGCTGGCGCGCATCAAGGCGCTGCTGCGCCGCGCCTTGCCCGGCGAGCCCGCACAGGAGGTCATGCGCTTCGGCCGGCTGGAGATCGACCTGGGCGCACGCAAGGCCCGGCTGGACGCGCGCGAGGTGGACCTCACCGCGCACCAGTTCGAGCTGCTGCGCGTGCTGGCCCAGCATGCCGGGCGCGTCATGACGCGCGACCAGATCATGGACACGCTCAAGGGCCACGCCCAGGAGGCGTTCGACCGCTCCATCGACGTGCACGTCTCGCGCATCCGCGCCCTCATCGAGGACGATCCGCGCAACCCCCGCCGCGTGCTCACCGTGCGCGGCGTGGGCTACCTCTTCGCCCGCCGTCCGGACGAGCCGGGGCAGGAAGCACGCGAGGGCGTGGACGGGCAGGCGTGAGCCGCCGCGCGCCCCTGCCGCACCGCTGCCCCGCCCTTCCGTAACCCTTGAAGAGAGCGGGCCGCCCAAGGGGCGGGCCCCTCGGACACCTGCGCCATGAAATCCCTCTACCTGCGCGTCTGGCTCACCGTCGTGGCGGTGCTGGCCCTCTTCGCGCTCGGGTCAGGCTGGCTGTTCCAGCACCAGATGGAGCGCGAGCGCGGCCGCCTCGATGCCGCCGCCGGCGAACGGCTCAGCGCCTGGGGCGACCTGCTGCAGCACGCCCTGCCGCCGCCGCAGGCCGCGGCGCGGGAGCAGGCCGTGGCGCTGCTGGAGTGGTCGGAGCGGCTGCGCGTGCCGCTGGCGCTGGACGACGCGGCCGGCCAGCGCCTGGTCCAATCCGAGGCCTTCGAGCGCCTGAGCCGCGAGCCGGGCGCGCGCGTGACGCCCATCAAGCTCGACGACGGCCGCACCCTGTGGACGGCGCGCCCCCCGCGCGGCGGCCCCGGCGGCCACCACGGCCCGCCCCTGCCGCCGCCGCCGCCCTGGCTGCGCGGCACGGGGCTGCTGGCCGTGCTGCTGCTGCTGTTCATGGCCGTGGCCGCCGGCGCCTACCCCGTGGTGCGGCGCCTGACGCGGCGGCTGGAGGCGCTGCGCGACGGCGTGGAGCGCTTCGGCGCGGGCGCCCTGCACCACCGCGTGGAGGACGGCGGGCGCGACGAGGTCGCCGCCGTGGCGCGCAGCTTCAACAAGGCCGCCGAGCGCGTGGAGACGCTGTTGCGCTCGCACCAGTCGCTGCTGGCCAACGCCAGCCACGAGCTGCGCTCGCCGCTGGCGCGGCTGAAGATGGCCGTCTCCCTCATGGAGACCGCGCCTGAGCACCAGCAGGACGGCCTGCGTGCCGAGATCCATGCCGACATCGCGGAGCTCGACGCCTTGGTGGAAGAGGTGCTGCTGGCCAGCCGCCTGGACGCCCGCCCCGACATGGACCTGCATCCCGTGGACCTGCTGGCACTGGCCGCCGAGGAGGCCGCCCGCGTCGGCGCCGAGCTGCAAGCGCCGCTGCACGACGACAACGGCGCCGGCGCCGCCTTCACCGTGCAGGGCGACGAGCGGCTGCTGCGCCGCGCCCTGCGCAACCTGCTGGAGAACGCGCGCCGCTACGGCGGCGACGAGGTGGCGCTGACGCTGCAGCGCGAGGCCGGCGAGCTGCGCGCGGCCGTGTGCGACCGCGGCCCCGGCGTGCCCGCGGACATGCGCGAGCGCATCTTCGAGCCCTTCTTCCGCCTGCCCGGCCACGCCGAGCAGCAAGGCGGCGTGGGCCTGGGGCTGAGCCTGGTGCGCCAGATCGCGCAACGCCACGGCGGCAGCGTGCGCTGCGAGCCGCGCGAGGGGGGCGGCAGCCGCTTCGTGCTGCAATTGCCCGCATGCTGAACCAGGCCACCACCACCCTTGCCTTCGACACCCCGGGCCGCACGCTGCTGGAGATCACGCAACCCGTGCGCGACTGGGTGCAGGCGCAAGGTTTCCACGAGGGGCTGCTGACCCTCTTCATCCGCCACACCTCGGCCAGCCTGCTGATCCAGGAGAACGCCGATCCCGAGGTGCAGCGCGACCTGGAGCGCTTCTTCGCCCGCCTGGTGCCTGACGGCGACCCGCTCTTTCGCCACCGCGACGAGGGCCCGGACGACATGCCCGCCCACGTGCGCGGCGCGCTCACGGCCACGCAGCTCGCCATCCCGCTGATGGCCGGCCGGCTCGCCTTGGGCACCTGGCAGGGGATTTACCTGTGGGAGCACAGGCGCCGCGGGCACAGGCGCGAGGTGGCGGTGCATCTGGTTGGGCGTTGAGGGGGCACTCCCCTTGCCCCTTGGGCCCCATCGCCACACTCCCGGGAGTCCCGCCATGCCCCAGTGGTTGCAAGCCGGCCTGTGGGGCCTGCTGGCCGGTGCCGCGCTGCTGCTGGGCGCCTGGGTGGGGTTTCGCATGCGCATTCCCGCGCGGCTGGTGGCGGCGGTCATGGCCTTCGGCTCCGGCGTGCTCATCTCCGCGCTGTCCTTCGAGCTCATGGACGAAGCGTTCAAGAGCGGCGGCATGGACTCCACGGCGCTGGGCTTCGTCGGCGGCGCGGCCGTCTACACCGGCGCCAACTGGCTGCTCGCGCACCGCGGCGCGCGCCACCGCAAGCGCTCCGGCGGCCAGCAGCCCAGCGAGCAGGAGAACGCCGGCAGCGGCCTGTCCATCGCGCTGGGCGCGCTGCTGGACGGCATCCCCGAATCCATCGTCATCGGCCTGAGCCTGCTCAAGGGCGGCGCGGTCAGCACCGTGGCCGTGGCGGCCATCTTCCTCTCCAACCTGCCGGAGGGCCTGTCCAGCGCCGCGGGCATGAAGAAGGCGGGCCGGGGCGCGGGCTACGTGTACGGCGTGTGGGGCAGCATCGCGCTGGCGTCGGGGCTGGCGGCCGTCGCCGGCTTCGTGCTCTTCGACGGCAGCTCGGCCGAGACGGTGGCGGCCACCACGGCCGTGGCCGCCGGCGCCATCCTGGCCATGCTGGTGGACACCATGATCCCCGAGGCCTTCGAGCAGGCCCACGACTTCGCCGGCCTCATCACCGTGGCCGGCTTCCTGGCCGCCTTCGCGCTGAGCAAGCTCGGCGGCTGAAGGGGCCCTGGCCTGCGCCTGGCCTCTGCAGCATCGGCCCCTTCCGCGAAGCCGGACCTGGACGACGCCCCGCCCCGCCTACAACCCCTCAGGGCCCGTCGCTGCGCGGCCTGCCGTCCCGGCCACGGCCGCCCTCGCCGGCTGGCGGCAGCGGCTGCTCCACCCAGTGCGTGACCCAATCGACGATGCGGCGCACGCCGTCGAGGCGGTGCGAGGGCTGGCCCTCCTTGAGCACGTGGTGGTCGCCGCCCGGGTACATGACCAGCTCGCACGGTGCCTCGGTGGCGCACATCAGGCTCACGAACAGCTCCTCGGACTGGCACTTTGGACAGCGCTCGTCCTCCTTGCCCTGCAGGATGAGCGTGGGCGTGCGCGCCTTGTCCACGTGCGTCATGGGCGACAGGCGGCGGCTGGTGTGGCGGTCTATGCGCGGCGTGCCGCACAGGTCGTAAGGGTCGCTGTAGTAGCCGCTGTCGCTGGTGCCGTAGTGCGTCTCCAGGTTCGTGACCGGCGCGCACACCACGGCGGCGCGAAAGGCGTCGCTCTGGCCTATGGCCCAGGCGGCCATGTAGCCGCCGTAGGAGCTGCCGGTGATGGCCACGCGCTCGTCCACCCGGCCCTCGCGGCGCAGCGTCTCGATGATGGCCAGGTGCTGCGCCAGGTCGCGCTCGCCCCAGTGCCCGCGCAAGCGCCCGGCGAAATCGCGGCCGTAGCTGGCGGAGCCCACGGTGTTGGGCACCACCATCAGCCAGCCGCGCGCGCACAGCGTGGGCCAGAAGGCGTGGTTCTGGAAGCTCAGGTCGGCATAGCTGGCCGGGCCGCCGTGCACGTCCAGCAGCATGGGTGATGGACCCTTGGCGCCGCGCGCGCTGATGAGCCAGGCATCCACCTCCTCGGTGCCGCCTTCGCCGTCGGGCACCTCGAAGCGGCGCATGCAGGCGGCCAGCGGCTCGCGCTCGCCCCACCAGGCGTTGAGCTCGCTCAGGCAGCGCTCTTGGCCGCCGTCCAGGCCGGCCGCGTACAGCTCCAGCGGGCGGTCGCCGCTCTCGGCGAAGAAGGCGATGCGCGAAGAGCCCACGGCCACGCCGCCCACCTGCCGCTCGCCGTCCAGCAGCGTGCGGCGCTGGCCGTCCGGCACGCCAATGCGCTCCAGGCGCTGGCGCCCGCGGTGGGCCACGAGCACGAGCAGCGCGCGGCTGTCGGCGCTCCAGTGCAAGGGAGCGCCCGGGACGGCCTCCACGTCCTCGCCGCCCAAGCGATGCGTGCACCCGCTGCCGGCCTCGGCCAGCCAGAGCTGCATCTGCGCGTCGCCGTCGTCGCAGTTGCCGCTGAAGGCGATCCAGCGCCCGTCTGGCGACCAGCACGGCAAGCCCGTGTTGGGCTGCTCGTGGGTGAGGCGGCGGGCGTTGGCGCCGTCGGCGTCCATGACCCACAAGTCCGTGCGGTGCGCCAGGCGCTGCTCGCGCGTGCGGCTGAAGACGACGCGCCCGCCGTCCGGCGACCAGGCCGCGGCGCGCACGTCGAAGGCGCCGGAGGTCAGCCGGCGGTCCTCGCCGCTGTCCACGTCCAGGGTGAACAGGTGGAGTTGCTGCACCAGCAGGTAGCCCACGCCGTCCATCTTGTAGGGCAGCCGCCAGGCGACTTCCGGGGCCTGCGGGTCGCGCGGCCCGTCCAGTTCGCCGCCGGGCCCGCCGCGGCGTTGCGGGTCCACGTGGACGACGCTGGTGAGCAGCAGCGTCCGGCCGTCAGGGCTCCATTCGAAGGACGAGACGCCGCCCTTGAAAAAGCTCACCTGGCGCGCCTCGCCGCCGTCCGGGCGGATGAGAAAGATCTGGTTGAGCCCCGCGCGGTCGGAGATGAAGGCGATCTGCCGGCCATCCGGCGACCAGCGCGGCTGCTGGTCCTTGAACGTGCCGGCGGTGAGCTGGCGCGGCGCGCCGCGGCCGTCCAGCGGGTACAGCCACAGGGTGCTGCGGTAGTCGTCGGCCTCGCGGTCCACGCGCTTGACGGCGCACACGGCCACGTCCAGCGCGGCCACGGCGTGGAGCTCGTCCACGCGCTGTTCCAGGCAGAGGTCGTCGACCTCGAAGGTCTTGTTCGACATGGCGTCTCTTGCGGTGGGGCCGGCGATCCGGCCTTGCGATGTCCGGGTTGCGGCAAGCCCAAGGCCCGGGCCGGCCCGGGATGAGCACCGGACGCTCCAGGGCCACCGGGTATCCAGTGCAACCGTCCGCCGCCCGCGGCGTATCGCGCTTGCGCCTGGACACACCCACTGCCCGCAGGGGAGGCGGCGGCGCTGCAAAGTGCCGGTAGGCAGGCGGCCGCCCACGCGCCGCCTCCCAGCAGTCCATGTCCGACGCGCCGCCGCCCCCCTCGACCTCCCCCGCCTTGCCCGTGCGCGAGGCGCTGGCCCACGGCGAGGCCATGCGCTGGCAGCTGCGGCGCAACTGCCGGCTCACGCCGCGCCAGTTGGGCGGCTGCTTCATGGCGGTGTGCCTTTTTCACCTGTTGCTGGCGCTGGCCTTCTGGGCCCTGGGCTTTCCGGTGGTGAGCCTGTTTGCCGGGCTGGAGGTGGCCGTGCTGGCGGCCGCGCTGCTGGTGCACGCGCGCCACGCCGGTGACCGCGAAATCATCACCCTGGCGGCCGACCGGCTGAGCGTGGAGCGCCACGTCGGCGCCCGCGTGGAACGCCTGGAGCTGCCCGCGGCCTGGGTGCGCGTGCACGCGGACGGCGCCGGCCCAAGCGCGCTTGTGCGCCTGACGGCGGGCCGGCTCAGCGTGAGCGTGGGCCGCCACCTGTTGCCCGCGCACCGGCCGCTCATGGCCCGCGCGCTGCGCCAAGCGCTGGCGCAGGCCAAGCGGCCGCCGCCGGGGACGCCGGGGCTTTGAGCCCGTCCCCGGCCCGTGCCGCGGCATAAGGGTTGCCCCTTAGTCCGGCATGAACGGACCACACCTGCACGCGGGCGGCCGGCGGCCGTCCGCCAAGAATTCACCCAGTGCCGGCCACCGCCCGGCGCTGTTTTCCACTTGGGCGCTGCGCGAGCGCGGCGGGGCGCACCGCATCGTCATCGTGGGCGGCGGCGCGGGCGGGCTGGAGCTGGCGGTGCACTTGGGCGAGGCGCTGCGCAAGCGCCAGCACCGCGGCACGCCGGCCGAGGTACTGCTGGTGGATGCGTCGCTCACCCACGTCTGGAAGCCCTGGCTGCACGAGCTGGCCGCGGGCACGCTGGACGGGCACGACGCCGGGGTGGAATTCCTGCAGCAGGCGCGGCGGCACAACTTCCGCTTCCACCTGGGCACGCTGGAGTCGCTGGACCGGCAACAGCACGAGCTGTGGCTGGAGCCGCTGGTGGGCGAGGACGGACAGGAGATCGCCCCGCGCCGCGCCGTGGCCTACGACACCCTGGTCATCGCCGTGGGTAGCATCGTCAACGACTTCCACACCCCAGGTGTAGCCGAGCACGCGCTGGCCCTGAACAGCGCGGCGGATGCGCAGCGCTTTCACCGCCGGCTGCTGGCCGAGTGCGCGCGGGCGGAAACGAAGTCCGACGGGCCGGTGCAGATCGCCATCGTGGGCGGCGGCGCCACGGGCGTGGAGCTGGCGGCGGAGCTGATGGAGTCGGTGCGCGACATCGCGGGCCTGGGCACGGAGCTGAGCCAGGAGCCGCAGCCGGTGCAGATGCGGCTGATCGAATCCGGAGCGCGCCTGGTGGGCGCCTTGAGCGAGGACATCAGCCGCGAGGTGCAGGCCGATCTGCACCGCCGCGGCGTGGAGGTGCTCACCGGCCGGCGCGTGACGGAGGTGGCCGCCGGCCACGTGGTGCTGGACGGGCACGAGGTGCTGCCCGCCGCGCTCACCGTGTGGGCCGCCGGCATCCAGGGCCCGCGCGTGCTGGAGAAGCTGGGCGGGCTGGAGCTGAGCAAACAGCGCCAGTTGCTGGTGCGCGACACGCTGCAGACCACGCGGGACGCGGACGTCTTCGCCATGGGCGACTGCGCGAGCTGCGTGACCGAACCCGGCGCCGGCCCCGTGCCGCCGCGCGCGCAGGCCGCGCAGCAGGAGGCGCGCTACCTGGCCGGCGCGCTGCTGCGGCGGCTGGAAGATCAACCGGTGGCGGGTTTCCGCTTTCACGACCGCGGCTCGCTGGTGGCGCTGGGCAGCCATGACGCCGTAGGCCGCATCCTGGGCCGCGCCGGGCGCGGGCTGCGGCTGCAGGGCCTGATGGCGCGCTGGGCCTACTGGAGCGTGCACCACGCCCACATGGTCCGGCTGCAAGGCGCGCTGCGCACGGCGGTGGACCAGTTGGGGAGCTGGCTCAATGGGCGGTCGCAGCCGCGGGTGAAGCTGCATTGAGGGGCGGGTCGAGGGGAGTTGAGGGCGCGATGGCGTGCTTGCGCCAGCCCTGCGGCAGGCCATCGCACCCGGCCACCGTCAACCCGCCGGTTCACCCTCGCGCATCAAGGCCTGCGCCAGCTCGCCTACCCGCCGCAGTGCCCGCCGCTGGGCCTCGTCCCAGCGGCCGCCCAAGCCCAGCCGGATGCAGTGCCCGTAGCGCCCGGTGGTGCTGAAGATCGAACCCGGCGCGATGCAGATGCGCTCGCGCAGGCAGGCTTCGTACAGCGCCATGGCGTCGCTGCCCGCGGGCAGCTCCACCCACAGGATGAAGCCGCCCGGCGGGTCGGTCACGCGCGTGCCCTTGGGAAAGCTCTCGGCGACCAGCTCCCGCGCGTCCGCCACGCGCGCCGCCACGGTCGAGCGCAGGTGGCGAAAGCCGCTCTCCAGCCCGGGCTGCATCAGCAGGTCCGCCAGCGCCAGCTCCATCAGCTCGGTGTAGCTGCCGGAGTGCACGGCCTTCAGGTGCCGCACCTCGGCCGACCAGCGGCCTGCGTCCGTCCAGCCCACGCGCAGGCCGGGCGCCAGCGTCTTGGAGTAGGAGCCGCACAGCATCACGTGGCCCGTGGGGTCGAAGCTGCGCACGGCGCGGCGCTGCTCATCGTGCTCGCACAGCGGGTTGTAGAGCACGTCCTCGATCAGCGCCACGCCGCGCTGCGCCACGAGCTGCGCCAGCCGCCGCCGCTCGGCCAGCGGCATGCTGGAGCCCAGCGGGTTGGACAGCGTGGGCACGGCGATGACGGCCTTCACCGGCTGCGTGTCCAGCGCCAGCGACAGCGCGTCCACCGACAGCCCGTGGCGCGGATGCGTCGGGATCTCCAGCGCGCGCAGGTGCATGCTCTCCAGCAGCTCCAGGAAGCCGAACGAGGTGGGCGACTCCAGCGCCACCACGTCGCCGGGCTGCGTGACGGCGCGCAGGCACAGGCTGATGGCCGCCTGGCAGCCGGTGGTGGAGACGATGCGCTCCGGGTCCAACTGGCAGCCCAGCGCCAGCGCCTGGCGCGCCACGGCGCGGCGGAACTCGGCGGCGCCGTGGCCCGTCGGGTAGCGGCACAGCGAGGCGCGATGCCGCTGCGCCGCGCGGCTGACGGCGCGGCGCACGCGCTCCTCGGGGAACAGGTCGGCGCTTGGGCACACCGCCCCGAAGGACACCACGCCCGGCTCGTGCGCCATGCCCATCACCCGCGCCGACAGCGAGCTCACCGCCACCGGCTGGGCCTGCGGCGCCAGCGCGGTGGTCTCCGGCTCGGCGGCACGCCGGCCGGGGCGGCCGGCGACGAAATAGCCCGACCGCGGGCGGGCCTCGATCAGCCGCGCGTCTTCCAGCGTGCGGTAGGCCTGCACCACGGTGGCCATGGACACGCCCTGCTGGCGCGCCAGCTCCCGCACCGAGGCCAGCCGCTCGCCGCGCGCCAGGGTGCCGGCGCGAATCGACCCTTCGAGCTGCTGCGCGATGCGCAGGTAAAGCGTCTCCTGCGCCCGGTCCTGCCCGGCGCCCTGCCTGCTTTCCTGCCTGGTGTCCCGCCGCTCGTCTTGCGCAATGGCTTCCATGCCTGTGGGCCCTTCCCCGTTCAACTGGCGGCGGCCGGCAGCACCCGGTGCGCCAGCTCGCCGATGCGGCGCAGCGCCTGGCGCTGCGTGTCGTCCCAGCGCCCGCCCACGCCCAAGCGCAGGCAGTGGCCGTAGCGTCCCGTGGTGCTGAACATGGGCCCGGGCGCGATGCAGATGCGCTCGGCTTGGCAGGCCTCGAACAGCGCCATGGCGTCGCTGCCCGCGGGCAGCTCCACCCACAGGATGAAGCCGCCGGGCGGGTCGGTCACGCGCGTGCCCTTGGGGAAGCTCTCGCCGATCAACCCGCGCGCCTCGTCCACCCGCGCGGCGAAGAGCGTGCGCAACTGGCGGAAGGCGCTTTCCGTGCCGGGCTGGGTGAGCAGGTCGGCCATGGCGGCTTCCAGGAACTCGGTGTGGCTGCCGGACTGCACGGCGCGCAACTGCTGCACGCGCTGCGACCAGCGGCCCGCGTCGGCAAAGCCCAGGCGCAGGCCCGGGCCGACGGTCTTGGAGAAGGAGCCGCAGACCATCACGTGGCCCGTGGGATCGAAGCTGCGCACGGCGCGGCGCTGCTCGTCGTGCTCGCACAGCGGGTTGTAGAGCACGTCCTCGACCAGCGGCACGCCGCGCTGTGCCACGAGCTGCGCCAGCCGCCGCCGCTCGGCCAGCGACATGCTGGCGCCCAGCGGGTTGGACAGCGTGGGCACCACCAGCACGGCCTTGATGGGCTGCGTGTCCAGCGCCAGCGTGAGCGCGTCCACCGACAGGCCCTGGCGCGGGTGGGTGGGAATCTCCAGCGCGCGCAGCTCCAGGCTTTGCAGCAGCTCCAGCAGGCCGAAGTAAGTGGGCGACTCCAGCGCGACGATGTCGCCGGGCTGCGTGACGGCGCGCAGGCACAGCGTCATGGCCTCCATGCAGCCGTTGGTGATGACGATGTCGTTCTGGTCGAGCTGGCAACCCATGGTCAGCGCCTGGCGCGCGATGGCACGGCGCAGCTCGGCCGAGCTGGTGCGCAGCGGGTAGCGGCACAGCGTGGCGCGGTTGCGCTGCAGCGCGCGGGTGAGCGCGCGGCGTATGCGCTCCTGCGGAAACAAATCTTCGCTGGGCGCGGCGGCGCCGAAGGAGATGTACGAGGGGTCCACCGCCGCGGCCAGCACGCGCTGGCCCAGCGTGCACACCGCCACCGCCTTGGATTGCGGCGGCAGCGGCGTGGTGTCGGGCTCGGCCAGCCGCCGCGCCGCGGAGCGGCCGGCCACGAAGTAGCCCGAGCGCGGGCGGGCCTCGATGAGCCGCGCATCCTCCAGCGTGCGGTAGGCCTGCACCACGGTGGCCATGGACACGCCCTGCTGGCGCGCCAGCTCCCGCACCGAGGCGATGCGCTCGCCCCGCGCCAGCGTGCCGGCCCTGATGGAGCCGGCCAATTGGTCGGCAATGCGCAGATAGAGAGTGTCTTGGTGGCGTTCCATGCCGGAATTCTGTATCGGTCGCTGCTGCACAGACCCATACAGATACAGCCGCACACGACCGGTACAGCCGGCCGCGGCGGGCGGCTGTCATGGCTGTATTGGCCGGCGTCTGCATCTGTTCAGGTCCAGGCCCGGCGCCGACATTGGCTGCACGGCAGACGAAGTTTCAAAAGCAACCAAGGCCCCCGGCGCGAAGCCGAGCGGCGGCGGGGCGAAGGGAGCTTCCCGGCCGTGCCCAAGTAGCAACACACATCACAAGAGGTCCGCCATGAACCTGAGCACGCATTCGCACCAAGCCGCTTTCGACCTGCAACCCGGCACCGCGCTGGGTTTGAGTCACGCCGCTGGCCGCGAGCTGGTCGTGTTCAGCGGCCGGGTGTGGCTGACCATGGGCGGCAACCAGGAGGACTTCTTCCTCGCTGCCGGCGACCGCATGCGCATTGGGGCAGACGCCGTCATCCAGTGCGACAGCCCGGGCGCGGCACGCCTGCAACTGGCCGCCGGGGGGCCGTCGCCGCTGCGCTTGGCCGGGCAGTTGATCGCCGCCCTGGCGCGTCGGCTGCCGCGGCTGCCGGCCCTGCTGCCGGCGCCGCTGGACCGCAAGGCGGCGGACGAGGGGCATACCGCTTGAGATTGAATTGAGCCGGGTATTTACTCCTGCAACGTTTGCAACCCTGGACGGCAGCAATACGTCCCCACGGTGGTAGCAACAAGACAGCAATAAGGCTGCAATAAGGCCTAAATACCCGGCACCCCGGTTTTCAGCTTCTCAGGATTCCATGGGCAGGGTCGCGGCACGCCGGCCCGGCCGGGTCACAAATACCCCTGGCAACTCCACTGCTCGTCGCCCAATTGGGCGTAGCAGTTGATTTTTCCTATGCGGGGCAAGGAGGGCGCATAGGTGAAGCTCAATTGCCGGCTCTTGGCATCCAGGCTCAATTCCGGCTGGGTGGGCAGCCGGTTGAGGTAAGCGGGCGTCAGCTCGTCCAGCGAATCCGGCAGGCTGCTGTGATCCCGCTCGTACAGGGCCAGGGCCTGCAGCACCGGCGTGGCGCGCTTTTGGTATTTGAGCCCCATTTCATCATGGCCCGGCGTGCCGCCACTGCAGGCGCAAAGCCCGCTCACAGCCACGACGGAAATTACCCGGTGAAGCATCACGACCTCCCTGCGGCCGCATTCAGTCATGGGCCATTGAATGTTTTTCTTTGTGCCATGGTCTGCGGCCATGTTCGATCACCGGCCTATGTTTACCCTTGCCGGCAACGCCCAGACATGCGCGGCGACATACTATTTATCAATTTCCCATGCACCCGTGAAAAATTAACGCTTTGGGTCAGAAAACTCCGCTGAAGCACCTCAACTTTCATGGGCGGATGTCGCTGGGGCCTGCAAGAGGAGCCACAACGCGGTTTCTGCGCCGGTGCGCCGGCACTTGAACCGGCAACGAAAAGGGTGAAGGCTGCGGGCGGGGCCGGCGGCTTCAGGCTGCGTCGCTGCGCGTGAGCAACTGCAAGATGGGCCGCACCTCGCCGCGGGTGACGGGCGGGGTGGGCGGCAGGAGCTGGCCGATCCAGGCCTCCAGGTCCGGCACGGACAGCGGGCGCGCGTAGTGGTAGCCCTGGAACTCGTCGCACTCGGCGCCGCGCAGCACCTCGGCCGTGGCCTCGTCCTCCACGCCCTCGGCCGTGACCTGCAACCCCATGGTGTGCCCCAGGCCCACGATGGCGCGCACCACCGCCAGCTCGCCCAGGTCGCGCGCGAGCGCAGCCACCAGCGTGCGGTCCACCTTGAGCCGGTCCACCGGGAAGCGGTTCAGGTGCGGCACGCTGGAGTAGCCGGTGCCGAAGTCGTCAATGGACAGGCCCACGCCCAACTGCTTGAGCGCCACGAACTGCGCCAGCATGAATTCGACGTCCTCCATCACCGCCGCCTCGGTGAACTCCAGCTCCAGTTGCGCCGCGGCCACGCCGTGGCGCTGCAGCGCCGAGCGCAGCGTCTCCAGCAGCGCCGGATCGCGCAACTGCACCGGCGAGAGGTTCACCGCCACGTGCAGGTGCGGCATCTCGCGCGCGCGCCACTGCGCGAGCTGGCGGCAGACCTGGTCCAGCACCCACGCGCCTATGGGCACGATCTGCTTGGACGCCTCGGCCACGGGCACGAACTCCATGGCCGAAACCTCGCCCAGGCGCGCGCTGTTCCAGCGCAGCAGCGCCTCCACGCCCACCAGCGCACCGTCGCGCGCGGCCACGCGCGGCTGGTACAGCAGCGAGAACTCGCCGCGCTCCAGCCCAAGCTTCAACTGCGACTCCAGCATCACGCGCCGGTGCGCGCGCTCGTGCACCTCGGCCGTGAACAGGCTGGCCGCGTCGCCGCCCTTGCCGCTGGCCTGGGCCACGGCCGCGTCGGCGCGGCGCATGGCCTCCTCGGCCTCCACGCCAACCAGGCACGGCGCCACGCCCACGCTGCAGGTGATCTCCATCGACACGCCGTTGACGGCGTAGGCGCGGCGCAGTTGCGGCAGGAAGCGCTGGTCCACCAGGCGCAGCGCTTCCTCGCCGTCCTGCAGCCCGCCCAACGCCACGGCGAATTCGTCGCCGCCCAGGCGGCAGGCCACGTCGCCGGCGCGCAGCGTCTCGACCAGGCGCTGCGCCACGGCGCGCAGCAGCGCGTCGCCGCCGGCGCGGCCCAGCGAATCGTTGATCTGGCGGAAGCGGTCCACCCCGATGCACAGCACCGCCACCTGGGACTCGCCCAGCCGCGCGCGCTGCACCATCGCGCGCAAGCGCTCCAGGAACAGCACGCGGTTGGGCAGCCCGGTGAGCGCGTCGTGGTGCGCCAGGTAGCGGATGCGCTGCTCCTGCGCCTGGCGCTCGCTCACGTCCACGGCGCTGAACAGCGTGAAGCGCCGCGGCCCCTCGGCGGAGGCCACGTCGCTGATGACGCTGGCCACCACCCACACCGGCACGGAGCGGCCGTCGGAGCGGCGCAACTGCATCTCGCCCTGCCAGCGGCCCTGCCCCTCCACGCTGCGCCAGAAGCGCTCCACGAACTCGCCTTCCGTGTCCTCGGCCAGCAGCCGCTCCAGCCCGCGGCCCACCACCGCGTCGGTGCGGCAGGCGGTCAGCCGGCTCAGCGCGCCGTTGAGCGAGACGAGCTGGCGCTGCTGGTCGAAGATGGCCAGCGCCTCGGTGGCCGCCTCGTACACCTGCGCCCACATCGACAGGCCCTGCTCGGCCGCCCTGAGCCGCTCCACGGGGGTGAAGACGGTCAGCACCGCGTCGCGCCCGTTGTAGACCAGCCGCCGCTGCGACACCACGCCGCTCAGGGCCTGCGCGCCCATCTGCCAGCGCACCTCGAAGCCGTCGACCTGGCCGCGCTCGCCCAAGTGGCGCGCCAGCTGCGCGCGGGTGTCGGCGTCCAGCCCCAGGCTCCAGGGATCCTGCCGGCGCCGGCCCGTGAGCTCCAGCCCGGCGGCGTTGGCGTGCAGCACCTCGTGCGCGGGCAGCGAGGTCACCACCAGCGGCAGCGGCGTGACGTCGCCCAAGCCCGTCTGCGACTGCAGCGTCTCCAGCGCGGCCTGCAGCTCGTCGCGCTCGGCGCGCTTGCGCGTGAGCCGCGACAGCGTCTGGTTGAAGGCCTGCGCCACCTGGCCGAACTCGTCCTGCGCGTCCCACTCCAGGCGGCGCGTGGTGTCGCCGCTGCGGCGCAGCGCGCGCGCCACCTCGGCAAAGGCCTCCAGCGGGCGCGTGATCTGGCGCGCCACCCGCAGCGACAGCACCAGCAGCACCAGCAGCACCGCGCCGCCGCCGCCAAGCTCCAGGACCAGCTTGCGCTTGCGCTGCTGCACGCGCTGCTCCAGCTGCGCCGCCAGCGGCGCCGACAGCCGCGTGGCGTGCTGCTCGACCTGCGTGAGCAGCGCGCGAAAGGCCACGTCCAGCGGCTGCAGCGCGGCCTCGGTGGGGTTGGTGTTGCCCTGCGCCAGCGTGCGCCCGCTGCGACCGAAGTCCTCGATGGCCCCCAGCATCTGCGTCTGCCAGGCCAGCGCCGCGGCCAACTGCTCGTCGTTGGTGTTGCGCGCGTGCTGGCCGTCGAGCTCCAGCAGCCGTGCCTGCGCCACGAGCTGGCCTTCGAGCATGTAGAACTCGCTGCGCCAGTCCTCCACCGCCTCCACCCCCGGCGTGCCGTGCGGCACCGCCGCGGCCAGCAGCAGCGCTTGCATGCGCTGCGCCAGCACCATGAGCTCCGGCAGCCGCGACACCACGATGGGCAGCGCGTGGCGCCCCTGGTCCAGCGCGGGGCTGGCGCCCAGCCGCGCATCCCAGGCCACGCGCTCCACCACCGTCTCGCCCTGGCGCAGCACCTCCACGCGCAGCGCGGCCAGCGCGGCACGCCCGGGCAGCCCGGCCATCTGCTGCGCCGGGTCCTGGCTCAGCCGCTCCAGCGCCTGCGAAAAGCGCCCGCCCGCGGTCTCGGCGCAGGACGGCGCCTGCAGCATCAGCGCCGTGGAGCGGCGCGAGGCGCCCGTGGCCTCCGGCGCCACCGAGCCGATGAGCACGCGCTGCACCTCGCCCAGGCAGGCCAGCCCGGCCAGCTCCTGCTTGGCCCCGTCGGCGATGCGCAAACGATCGCGCACGAGCATGCCGCCCAGCCCCGCGGTCAGCACCAGCGGCAGCAGGCTCAGGACGAGCAGCTTGGGACCAACTCGCAATCGGCCGAAAAGAGGGGGAATGACGCGCGGCATGTCAAGCACTTCACGGACCGCCGACGACTCGTGCGTCCATGCGGCGCCGTCCGCGAAACCATGGACCCGCCACAGTCATCAGCAGCCAGTGGACCTCGCAATGCTGCGGCACAGCACGCCTGCAGGCGGCATGAAGTCCACACTGACTGTGATCTACGTCACAACGTATCCAGAAGCTTGGTGCTGAAACCTGCGTCGCCGTCCTGCGGCCAGGCCGCCACGCGGTTGCGCCCGCCCTGCTTGGCGGCGTAGAGGGCGCGGTCGGCCCCGTCCACCAGCGCGGCCTCGCCCGGGTCCTGCGGCTGGCCTTGGCCCTCGGCTTCGCCCCCGGCCCCGCTCTGGCCGGCCTTGCCTGGCCCGCTTGCCTGCGGCAGCGGCGGCAGCAGGGTGTGCAGGCCCACGCTGACCGTGACGCGCCGCAGCTCGCCGTGGGGGTGCTCTATGGCGAGCTGCCACACCGCGCGCCGCGCCAGCTCGGCCACCACCTGCGCGCCCTGGGCGTCGGTGTGCGGCAGCAGCATGGCGAACTCCTCGCCGCCCCAGCGCGCCACCAAGTCGCCCGGGCGGCGCGAGACGCTGCGCAGCGCCATGGCCACGCGGCACAGGCAGGCGTCGCCCGCGGGGTGGCCAAGGCTGTCGTTGAACTGCTTGAAGCGGTCCACGTCCATCATCAGCAGGCTCAGCGGCTCGCGCCGGCGCCGCGCGTCCAGCCAGGCCTCGCGCAACGCCTGGTCGAAGCGGCGCCGGTTGGCCAGACCGGTGAGCGGATCGAACGCGGCCAGCCGCGCCAGCTCCTCGTTGCTCAGCGCAAGCTGCTCGTGGGCCGTCTCCAGCTCCACTTGCGTGCGCCGCAGCTCCGTGATGTCGGTGCGTATGGCGATGTACTGGTAGGGCTTGCCGCGCTCGTTGAGGAAGGGAACGATGGTCGTGTCCACCCAGTAGGTGCTGCCGTCCTTGGCGCGGTTCTCGATCTGGCCCTGCCAGACGCCGCCGCGCGCGATGGTGCGCCACATCTCCCGGAAGAAGCTCGGCGGGTGGCGCTCGGAGCGCACGATGCTGTGCGGCGCGCCTATGAGCTCCTCGCGGCTGTACTTGGAGAGGGCGCAAAAGCGATCGTTGACGCCGACGATCACGCCGCGCACGTCGGTGATGGCCACCACGGCGTGCTCGTCCATGGCGCGGCCCAGTTCCGCCAGGCGCCGGTGCGAGCGCTGCAGCTCGCGCGCCAGGGCCTGCTCGCGCCGCAGCGCGCGCTGCATGCGCACGCTGGCGCCCACCAGCAGCGCCACCACCGCGGCCACGGCCAGCGCGTCCAGCACCGCCAGGCGCCCCCACGCCGCCAGCACGTGCGAGCGCGCCTGGCCCACCACGACCAGCAGCGCAAAGCGCTGCGAGTGCACGAAGCTGTACTCGCGCAGCACGCCGTCCAGCGGCGACGCGGCGGTGAAGCTGCCCGCGTCGGCCAGCGCGTAGTGCTCGCGGTAGAGCGCCGAACCCTGCAGCTCCGCGCCCAGCGCGCTTTCGCTGTAGGGGCGGCGCACGAGCACGGTGGCGTCGCGGGTGTTGAGCGCCAGCAGCCCGTCCGGCCCAAGGTCGAA
This sequence comes from Azohydromonas lata, assembly GCF_034427735.1. NCBI lineage: Bacteria > Pseudomonadati > Pseudomonadota > Betaproteobacteria > Burkholderiales > Sphaerotilaceae > Azohydromonas > Azohydromonas lata. The sequence goes on along the minus strand of NZ_JAXOJX010000092.1, from coordinate 3,875 downwards.
GCGCTCCAGGTACTGCTGCAGGTAGCGCACCGACAGTGCCCCGACCACCACGCCGGCGAAGCTGCCGTCGGCGTGCACCAGGCGGCGCGACAGCGGCACCACCCACTCGCCGTGGGGCTCCACGCGGTAGGGCTTGCCCACCAGGAGGTCGTCGCGCGTGCTGGCGCGGTGCGCGGCGAAGAAGGGGCGCCCGGCCGCCGAGGCCTCGTAGCGCGGCACGGCGTAGGAGCTCAAGCGCAGCGCGCCGCGGGCGTCGTAGACGTAGATGTCGTGCAGCGCGGGCTGCCCGCTCAAGTGGCGCAGGATCTCGTCGCGCAGCGCCTGCGTGGCGCCGCCGCCGTCCTCGTAGGGCGCCAGCACCGTGCGCGCCACCAGGGCCATGAAGCTGTCGGACTCGCGCACCACGGCCTCGGCATGGTCCAGCACCGAGGCCGCGAGGTTGGCGTTGGACTGCCGCGCCTGCGCCAGCGCGGCCCCCCGCGCCTGCCACAGAAACAGCGCCGCTGCGGCCACCAGTGCCGCGCAGGCCAGCAGCAGCACCAGGCCCACGTGGCGGCGCACGCCGCCCACTGCCGCGTCCGCGTCGGCGTGAATCGGCACTGAATCGGAATGTTCTGGCGTCATGACGGGAAAACGTGCCGCAGCCGCTGCACGGGGCGTGGCGGCGCAGGCCAAGGCGCCGGGCGCCGAAAGCTTCGCGGCCGCACGCATGCAAGCCCGGCGCTTCGGCAGCGGCGGGTCCGAGTTGAGGCGGCAGCCTCGAAAAAACCGCGCATTGTCGTGCGTCTGTCATGAGGAGCTTCCCCCAAGCTGATTTCCCGGGATGCACCCCGGGATGCGGGAAGGCGGTTTGCCTGTGCACCCGCAAGCCCCGCCGCACCGCCTGCGGACGACGCCGCCCCGCCAGCCCCCAGCCCGCCGCCGCCTCCAGCCGCCCACAGCGCGACAGCGGCGCAGGCCCCCGGGCCAGGCAGGACGCCACCGTCCGGGGCGGCCGCGGCACCCCGCACCGTCCGCCAAGCTTCCAAGGAACCTGCCATGCCCACGCCGCGCGCCCGCTACCGGCCTCCCAGCCCCTCCTTCTTCAGCGCCTTCAGCCCAACGCGGCTGCGGCTGGACGAGGCGGCGGAACTGGAGTCGCTGGCCGACTTGCTGCAGCACTTCTGGATGCAGCTCAACCGCGCGCGCATCCAGTTCCTGTGCCAGACGCTGTCGGCCGAGGCGCTGCAGGCGCTGTGGAGCGAGCGCATCCGCGAGATCCAGGCGCTGCTGCAGCGCGTGGGCGTGCTCACGCGCGACCATGCCGTGGACGGCCTGGAGCGCGTGCGCGTGGCCGTGCAGGACTGGGAGGAACAGGTGGCCCGCTTCGAGCAGGGGCCATTCAAGATGGCCGACTACTGCATCCTGCAAAACCGCCTGGAGACGCTGGCGCGCGCCATGGACCTGTGCGTGCGCATGTGGCAGTTGCAGCAGCGCCGCAACTGAGGCTGCGGCGGCGCGCGCCGCACGGCGCCGCTGAGGTTGCGGGCGCACCGGCTGCCGGCGCCTATGATGCGGCGCCCCACTGCCGCGAAAGACTGTCGCCATGACGCTGCTGCTGCTCGGCCTGCTGCTGTTCCTGGGAACGCATTCGCTGTCCATGCTGGCGCCCGACTGGCGCCGCCGCTGGATCGCGCGCCATGGCGAGAAGCCGTGGAAGGGCCTTTACTCGCTGCTGTCGCTGGCCGGCTTGATCCTGCTGGCCGTGGGCTACGGGTGGGCGCGACAGTCGCCCGTGGTGCTGTGGACGCCGCCGCTGTGGACGCGCCACCTGGCGCTGCTGCTGATGCTGCCGGTGTTCCCGCTGCTGCTGGCGGCCTACCTGCCCGGGCGCATCCGCAGCGCCGTGAAGCACCCCATGCTGGCGGCCGTGAAGCTGTGGGCGCTGGCGCACCTGCTGGCCAACGGCACGCTGGCCGACGTGCTGCTCTTCGGCGGCTTCCTGGCTTGGGCGGTGGCCGACCGCATCTCCGTCAAACGCCACCCGCGCCCGCCGGTGCCCGCAGCGCCGCCGCGGCCGGCCAACGACCTCGTGGCGATCCTGGGCGGGCTGGCGTTGTACGCGCTGTTCCTCGCGGGCGCGCACGCCTGGCTCATTGGCGTGTCGCCGCTGGGCTGAAGCACCCGCATGACGCACTTCCGTTCACGCCCCGTCCGCACGCCGGCGGCCTCCCTGGCGGCCTCCCTGGCGGCTTGCGGCGCCCTGGCAGGTGCGCTGCCGCCGGCCGCCGCCCCGTCCCACCACATCACGCTGCGGCTGGAACCCGCCGAGGGCCGCCTGGAGGGCGTGGACCACATGGCGCTGCCGCCGGGCCGGCGCGGCCCGCTGGCGCTGCAGCTCATGCAGGGGCTGCAAGTGCAATCGGTGAGCGCCGCGGGCCGCGCGCTGCCCTTCACGCGCGAGGGCGACGCGCTGCGCTTGGCGCCGCCGGCAGGCGCCCCGTCGCTGGAAGTGCGCTGGTCCGGCCGCCTGGCGGGCCAGGCGCCGCCGCGCGTGGCCGCCGAGGGCACGTGGCTGCCGGGCGAGGCCGCCTGGTATCCGCGCTTGGGCGAGGCCGACCGGGTGCGGGTGGACGTGCTCACCCCGCCCGGCCAGCAGGCCGCGCTCACCGGCGCGCTGCGGGAGGTGGACAGCACCCCAGCCGGCACACGCACGGTGTTCGAGGCCTACGCCGGCGAGCCGCCCACGCTGCTGGCCGGCCCCTGGCAGTGCGAGGGCCGCACGCACCGCGGGCTGCGGCTGCGCGCGTGCTTTCATGCCGAGGTGGCCCAACTCGCCGGTGCCTACCTGGACGACGCCGCGCGCCACCTCGACCGCTACGCTGCGCAACTGGGCCCCTATGCCTACGCCGGCTTCGACATGCTCTCCGGCCCCGACCCGGTGGGCCTGGGCTATCCGGGGCTGACCTACGTGTCGCGCGCCATCCTGCCCCTGCCCTTCATGCGCGCGCGCTCGCTGCCGCACGAGGTGCTGCACGGCTGGTGGGGCAACGGCGTGCGGGTGCGCCCGGGCAGCGGCAATTGGGCCGAGGCGCTCACCACCTACCAGAGCGACTACGCCTTGTCCGGCGCCGAGGCGCAGGAGCGCATGCGCCGCGAGTGGCTGCAGGACTTCGCGGCGCTCGCCCCCGCGGCGGACATGCCGCTGTCGGCCTTCGTCACCAAGACGCATGCGCGCGACCAGGTCGTGGGCTACGGCAAGGGCGCCTTCGTCTTTCACATGCTGGAGCGCCAGTTGGGCCAGGCCGCCTTCGACGCCGGCCTGAAGCGGTTTTACGCGGCGCACCGCTTGGGCGACGCGGGCTGGCGCGAGCTGCAGTCGGCCTTTGAATCGGCCGGCGGCCAGCGCCTGGATGGCTTTTTCCCGCAGTGGCTGCAGCGCGCGAGCGCGCCGGCGCTGGCGCTGCAGGGCGTGGACTGGCGCGAGGACGGCGTGACGCTGCGGCTGGCGCAAACGCAGCAGGGCGCTCCCTACGCGCTGCGCGTGCCCGTGGAAATCACGACCGGGGACGGCGCACGCGAGACGCACTTGCTGGCGCTGGAAGGTGCACGCACGCGCGCGGACATCGCCACCCGCGCGCGGCCCGTGGCGCTGCAGGTGGACGCGCACGCGGACGTGTTCCGGCGCCTGGCGGCCGGCGAGCGCGCCGCCACGCTGCGCGACGTGCTGCTGCTGGAGTCGGCGCGCACGGTGCTGGTGAACGCCGAGGGCGATGCCGGCGCGGCCGCGCTGGCGCTGGCCGGGCAACTCGTGGCACAGGCGGGCGAGCCGGTGGCCGCCGGCGCGTGGGAGCGCACGCAGCCGGCGCTGGCGGTGGGCGTGGGCACGCCGGCCG